>JBGOVI010000087.1:0-2590 GCA_041478035.1 Patescibacteria group bacterium | reverse complement strand
CGGATCTTGTGCTGGGTTAATCGATCTTGTGGTACTCACCACAAATGAAAAGTATCTCCCTTCAATTCCATTCGATCCAACGGGGGCAACAACGAATAGTACAGATTACAATATTAGTAAAAGTGTCAATAACCGGGTCACGGTATCGGCCCCTGCTGCTGAACAAGGAGTCACCATCAGCGCTACCAGGTAATTTAATTCAGCCTGGTTCCAGTATTTGTAACAAACCGAACAGCGACACCGTTTAAATAAAAATGATGATTGGACGTAAATTAGAAATGATTGAACTGAAACAGGAAGTTGCTGAACTGCGAAAAAAAATGAGATTACATGATTAATCTCCCGCTATCTCAGAAGATAAAGACCGGTATTTTTTTTGCCTTATTAACGCTTATTGGCGTGAGTATAGTTTCCACTCACGGTGGAACAGCTCTTTATAACAATAATCTCGCCCAATCAAAAAGTTACATTATATTAGATAATATTGATCGATTATTCACTCGCATCGAGGATGCAGAAACCAGCCAACGAGGTTATATTATTACCGGCAGCGAAAGCTATCTCAATACATATAACAAAAATAAGGATTTGGCCAAAAAAGAACAGACGACATTATCTGGATTAAAACTTAACTCAGCTGAAGAAGAAAGCCTGCTTCGAGAATTAGATCCTGTGATTAAAAGTAAATTTGCTGAGATGGATCAGATTATCGCCCTGCGTAAAACCCAAGGTTTTGCTGCTGCTCAAGCAGTCGCGCTCTCCGATCAGGGCAAAGACCCAATGGATAAAATTCGAACAAATCTGGAGGAGATCAGAAACCGTGAAAAAAATGTTCTTGACCAAGGTGTACTATTTGCCTCTCAGTCTGCCCGCAGTAATTTTTACATCATCTTTTTGGGCAATATATTTGCTCTTATACTGTTTCTTATCGCCAGTATCATCATCAACCGTGATATTAGCCAACAGAAAAAAGCCGATACTCAGTTGAGCAAACGGACAGAAGATCTAGAAATCGTCGAAAAAAATCTGAAAAAGATAAACGCTACTTTAGATCAGCATGTTATCGATGTGGAAGAAAAAAACAAAGGCATGGAAGATGATAAAAAAGCGGCGACAAATGTTCTTGAAGATTTGGAATTGACGAAAGAAAAAATTGAAAAAGAGCGAGTTAAGGTCGAGGCTATATTAAAAAGTATCGGTGATGGGACGATCATTACGAATGGACAGGGGATTATTACCCGAATGAATGTCTCGGCCGAAAATATGCTCGGTTTGAAGGCAACGGATGTCGTGGGTCGACGTTTCGTCGACGTAATCCCGGCCATCACAGAAAAAGGTGTGCCGATTGCCGACGAGGAAAGACCAATGTCCCGCGCTTTTAAAACCGGAGAATTCGTTTCTGATACGGTCTATTATGGTAAGAACGATAACACAACCTTTCCAGCCAGTCTTACTGTCACGCCAGTTATTCTCAACCACAAGATTATTGGGGCGATCGAAATAATTCGGGATAGTACGAAGGCAATGGAAATTGATAAAGCCAAGACTGAATTTGTCTCGTTAGCTTCCCACCAGCTGCGCACGCCCCTTTCCACTATTAGTTGGTATGCTGAGTTGCTACTCTCGGGTGATGTAGGAGAAATAACTCCGGAACAGAAAAAGTTTTTGGAAGAGATTTATTCCGGCAATCGGCGAATGGTAGAACTCGTCAATGCATTACTCAATGTTTCGCGAATCGAGCTTGGAATGTTCATTATTAATCCCGCGCCAACGGATGTGGTTGACGTGGCAAAAATAGTCCTTAAAGACCTCAAGCCAATAATTGACAAGCGTGGCACAAAAATTAAAGAAACGTACGCCAAAGATATTCCGAAAATTAACGCGGACAAGAATTTGGTCCGAATCATATTTCAGAACGTGTTGACTAACGCCATTAAGTACACGGATGACGGTGGCAAGGTGGATATTGCGATAAACACTGATTGTAAGGATAATAAGGGCGCTCCCAATGACCATATTTGTATTACTGTTTCGGACAATGGTTATGGTATTCCCAAAGCCCAGCAGG
Source organism: Patescibacteria group bacterium (assembly GCA_041478035.1). Taxonomy (GTDB): domain Bacteria; phylum Patescibacteriota; class Microgenomatia; order Levybacterales; family GWA1-39-11; genus GWA1-39-11. Next base: position 522 of record JBGOVI010000087.1, on the reverse strand, counting down.
ATAAAATATTTACAAAACTGTTTCGAGCTGATAATGTTGCAGAAAAAGACACTGAAGGGACCGGGCTTGGCTTATATATTGTAAAATCTGTCTTAGATAACACAGGGGGTACGATTCGATTTGAATCCGAAGAAAATAAGGGAACAACATTCTACGTCACATTGCCTCTATCCGGAATGAAAACCAAAACCGGCGGGCGGGCACTCGAATAACAAAGGAAACGAAGTCTTATGGACAGTAAAAAGGGTTTAGGCAAGAATAAGATTATCTTGGTCATAGAAGACGAGAAACCATTAGCTGAAGTTATTAAACTAAAGCTCGAAGATAATGGTTTTGATGTAGTTACCGCGCGCAGCAGTGATCAGGCAATGAATATGATGAAAGATATTAACCATATCGATATCGTCTGGCTTGATCATTATCTTCTAGGGAAATCTACTGGATTAGATTTTCTCGTCCGACTCAAAAGCCACGAGGAGTGGAAAAAGATACCGGTATTCGTCGTCTCAAACACTGCCAGTG
>JBGOVI010000083.1:0-3225 GCA_041478035.1 Patescibacteria group bacterium | reverse complement strand
TTTTTTATAATAAATTTATAATTTAAAATCAACACACATCCGGAAATTAAAAAGGCCGCTCCCGGGGGAGCGGCCGTGTATACTATCGATACCGATTACTTGATTTGATACAGCGTCGGATGGTAGGCCGCGGCTTTGCGTTGAAGCCGACGCCGACCGACAATACCCATGCCGAGGAGGCCGAAACCAATAAGCGACATATTCGCGGGTTCGGGCGCCGGATTCGCCGACCCGGACATGAATTCCTGATTGTGGGAGTCACTCGGGGTGTAGATACTTACTCCGCTATAGTCCCACTCCGCAAGATTCTGGCCCTGGACCCACGTAACCCACGTCGAGGAACTACCGGGATCAGGCACGGCCGGATTAAACAGATTCCAAATCGCGTAATTGAGACTACCGATGCCGCCGGCGGTTTGATTGCCCGGCTGTCCCATCTGCCACAACAGAATGGCCGCCCATTCGTAGGTCTCTACCTGTGCGTTGGTAGGCGTTGGATGAGTTGCGTACATCGCATATGCGAGCGTCGGGATAGTGCTCACGTTCACGTTGAACGAAGACGGGATGTAGGTTGTGTCTAGATAGTCGTTGCAGACCAGCGTGAACGGCGTTCCGCCGTTCAGATTGCCGACCGCCTGACCGACATAGACCCCGTTGTAAGTGAACCCCGGCAAACCCGTCATGTTGAGGGTTCCTGCACTTGCCGGCATGACAGCCAGCAAGGCAAAGCCGAGAACTGCAATCAAGGAACAAAACTTCACGTTGCGAAACTTCATTGTGTGCGCCTCCATAGCGCTATGAAAGTATAGCACAAAAATTAGGCCTATGTCAATAAAACACCCGCCTAAGCGGGTGTTTTTTCTTCCGATTTGCCAGATGGCAACGAGACATAAAATGTCGTACCTATGCCCGGCCCTGATTTAAACCAGATTTTCCCGCCAAGTTTCTCTACTATTTCTTTTGTCATATAAAGACCCAATCCCGTGCCCTCGGTTTCTTTTGTTTCCGCAGCCCTAAAAAATCTTTTAAAAACACTGAGTTGCTCTTCCTGTGGAATCGCTTTCCCCTCATTCGAAACTTGAATTAATATTTGCCCGTCACTTCTTTCAATCCCGACAGACACCTTCCCTCCGGAATTACCGTATTTAATCGCGTTTGAAATTAAATTCTGAACAATAATTTTTGCGAGTCTCGGATCTGTTTGCATCATAAAGTGTTCGGGATATTGTCTGTCAATTTCAACTTTTTTCTCTTCTATTTTACCCTCCAAACTTTTTAAAACATCCTCACAAACAGCAGAAAGGTCAGTTTCTTTCAGTTCAATAATAAATGTCCCTAACTGGATCTTGGAAATATCCAAAAGCGTGACAACCAAATCCCCCATTTGCTGACTCATTTTATAAATATCCTCCAATGTCTTTTTTTCTTTTTCCGTCAGTTTTGATTTTTTATCAGCCATCATTTCTTCAATACTCCAATTGATTGCAGATAGCGGAGTTTTCAACTGATGTGAAGCGAGCGCAACGAATTCAGTTTTCGCTTGGTCAACCTCTCTTTCCTTCGTAATATCCTCCTCTGTCGCAACAAAACCAATTAAGCTGTCTCCCTTGGATAAGATAGGTGCGATTTTTACTTTCGCCAGATATATTTCTCCTGTTTTTTTTCTGTTAGTGATTTCCCTTTCAAATGATTCCTTCTTTACTTTTTTTGTTATCCAAAGATTTTTATAAAATCCCGGACTCATCATGCCCCCCCACAACCGCGGAGTTTGACCCAGCATTTCACTGACTTTGTATCCGGTAATTTTCTCAGCCGCTTTATTTGCAAAATAAATTATGCCGTCCGCATCCGTGATAATAATATGGTCGGAGACGTTCTCAATTGCAAGCCTGAAATTTTCCAATCCTAATAGGTTTTTCTCTAAATCAGTTACCTTTGCTTGGTCAATATTAAAAGACTCGGGAGAATAATAAAACTCCTCCATTTTAATATTCTCCTCCGTCATTCCCTTATTAAAAAGTGTGCGAGCCACACCATGAACCATTTCTTTGGGTCCTGAAATATACCAAACAATGTCATTTGAGTCGGCCCTGATATCATCAATATCTTCCGCAGTTATCGGGCCGATTTTGGAAGTAAATGTAAAATTCGTATTTTTAGCTTTTAATTCAAGAATTTCCTCGGAATACGCGGTGCGCTCCGTGTTTTGATTGGCATAAAGAAGATACATCTGCTGCGGGAAATTAGTTTCAGTGGCCCATCTTATCATACTTAAAAATGGCGCAATACCAACTCCTCCCGCCAGAAAAACCATGCGCTTTGCCGGGTCCTCGGGAAAAACTCGCGACCCGAATGGGCCTGTGATAAAGATCTTGGCACCAATCGGCATTTCCAACAATGTTTTTTTGAATCCGCTTTCGGATTTTCTAAAAGTAAACATTACGCTGTTCTTTATATTTGGACTTGAACAGATTGAGAAAGCCCTGATTTCACCCTTTTCATCAGGGTAAAAAAGCTTGGGCAACCTCAGCCAAACATATTGACCGGCCAAAAAATCAAATGGAATATTGCCAAAATCAAAGGACATTTCATATGTACCCTCGGCAATTAGTTTTCTATCCGCAATTGTTACTTCAAACATTTTTTCCATATATTAATTATATCTTATCCGTCCAAAAAATAAAAACCGCTTAAAAGCGGTTACAATATATCTAGGTTTGGCGGTCAGGTCCGCCCAAGCATCGGCAGCAGGCAGCGCAATTCTTGCAAGCAAGACACGATGTGCCAGGCTCTGAACATTTGCACATAAGCTTGTGGCAACATGGACAGATTTCGCCATCATGATATTTCTCCTCCGAATTCTTTTCAATACTCAGACAAAGATCACCTTTGAACCAGAAAACCCTTACATCTTCGGGGTTGGGATTGAGTGGGGCAATCTGTCGTTCAATTTGCGCAAGAGAAGCAAATGTATGCACCCTACATCCCAGACAGTTGCCATGGTCAAGAAATGTTGAAACGAGATAAATACGCAGCATTAAATGCTCGTTTGGCTTCCACGTAAAATCGGGCGGCTCAAGCCATATGCGTTCCTTGTCTACGCCGGGAAATGTACTGGCATAGCCGGTTAAAATCTCTCGTAATGTAGTGAATTCGCTATTAAAAAATAAAGCTTTTGAATAACCCCGCATCCTTACTTTAAACATGTTTATTCCTTTTTTAAAA
>JBGOVI010000070.1:0-3798 GCA_041478035.1 Patescibacteria group bacterium | reverse complement strand
TAGGATTCTTGCTGTCGCAAGCCGATCCGCAAGCAGGAACCGGAGTCGGAGTGGGCGTAGGTGTGGGCGTTGGAGTCGGTGTCGTTGTAGGAGTCGGGGTCGGAGGCGGTTGGCACGTATTGTTAATACACACAGTGCATGCGTCTTTTCCACCGAGGCACGAATTAGGATTCTTGCTGTCGCAAGCCGATCCGCAAGCAGGAACCGGAGTCGGAGTAGCGGTTGGGGGTGGAGGTTGACATGTGTTGTTTGCTCCGCATACCGTACATCCGTCTCTTGCTCCGGAACAAGCGTTGGGATTCTTATTGTCGCAGGCAGAACCACATGCGGGGACGGGCGTTGCAGTCGCAGGCGGCGGGGGCGGATTGGTCGGCGGAGGCGCGCACAAAGCCGGATTTTGTGCACATATGTCCACGTTCACCTCCGAGGGTGGCGGTAGACAACCAATGCCCGAATTTTGACAAGTGTCCGTAAATGTCGGACTATGGCCATTATCACATAATGGGGTACCATTAGTATTTACGACACTCCATGAGCCTGGGGCAGTCTGTACCGCCTTCACAGTATCCGCTGTTGGACCAGAATTAATGGTATTCGCCATTTCAATTGCACTTTGACAGGAAATGTCGCATCCGGGCGGAAATGGCTGGGGATCAGCAAAGACAGTACTAGGTCGCAAGACCAATATGAGAAAAAGAAAAAATGGCAATAGCAGATTTAATAATATCGAAAATTTATTTTTCATATAGAGTTAACAATGGCCAAAAAGTCATTATTGTTTGATAATTCAGTAAAAAAACCATTTTGTTGAAAATCATTTTTTAGATTCTTTTTTAGAGATTGGTCGAGCTCTAAAGAGTTTTTAACTAAAGGGAAAACGTCAACACCCAGCCCCGATATTGAATATGTTTTTGCAAGTTCATATATGTATTTTGCTTTAGCGGGGTTTTTATCATCGTTGGATAGTAAAGTATTATCGTCCCCAACCTTTGAAATTGCATTTTTATGGTAGTTTATTGAGTTGGCAAAATCTTTTTTTGCTCTATAAAACATGGCTAATAAATAGTAATTCTTTGATATACGAGGGTTTGCAGTTATTGCTTTTCTTATGTATTCCATTCCAACGTCCAATTTTCCTGTCATAGAAAGGTTATATCCATAAGTTGCAAGAGCTGGAGAAAAATTCGGATCAGCGTCAAGCGCTTGTTTTGAAAGAGCAAGAGCTTCGCTTATATGAATGAAATTATCTTGTAAGCCTCTGGAAATTGATGCTCCAGTTAAAGCCTCGGCTTTTAATGAATCTGAGAGATTAGGTTGTTCTGATGCGATTTTAAATGTTTCAAAAGCCTCCTGAAGCTTTCCTTCGGAGAATAATTTATTGGCTTTAACCTGTAAAACAAGTGGTTGCTTTGGGTCAATGGAATAGGCTTTGTCGTAATCTTTATTTGCTTCATCATTTTTACCCAAGAATTGTTGGACGTGGCCCAGGTGGAACCAGGCGTTAGCGGACTTTGGAGCAAGCTTTGTTGCGCCTTCGTAATAAGTTTGCGCCTTGCTATATTCCCCTGCTGTTTCATAAGCGTAACCGATTGATATTAAAGTATCAGCATTTCCCATCCTATTTTGAATAACCTGATTGATGTATGGAGTTGCTTCATCAAGCGCCTGTTTTTCTTGTCCCGTTTGATTACCCTTCAGTGCAATTGCTTGTATCATTGCAGATAAAGTTTTCGGATCATCTTTATTAAGCGCAAGAGCTTCACGCAAGAGTTTTTGCGCCTGGTTGTAGTCTCCCTTATTTACTGCGGTTGATGCGGCTGAGTAAAGAGTATCGGTGTTTGGGGGTTTACTGCCCGAGGTAATATATATATATCCTCCAAATATAACGATTGCCAGGAAAGCGGCGGTGACGACAAACGGTAAAACCCCCGTTTTCGGTTTATTTTTAAGGTCTGAAACGGGAATTTCGGTAGTTTGAGCAACCTGAGCCGTTTTATCATTTTCCATGAACTTTATTTAGATAACAAAAAGTAACGTTCCGGCAATCAAAAATACAAGCGCTATTCCTGTTGTTGTAATCCATAACGAAGAGCCTGAGGGCGGCGGCACGACGGGTTTTGCGACAAGGGTGGGGGTTGCCTGCGGAATTGCCGGAGTAGTTGTTACTGCGGCGTCCACCTGACAAAGGAGCGAATGAGTCCCGGCAGGCCCCGCAGTTCCACAAGAATTAACGGCTGAGACTTCACATTTGTAAGTTTTCCCTTGGGTTATTGGAAAAGTAGCCGTAAAAAGCGTTGCCGCAACGGACTGGTTGTAGACAATAGTGCTCGTTTCAACTTCGGTTGATTTTACAGAGTACGTTGCGGCACCTGATACGGCACCCCACGTGCAAGTGGCTTGTGTAAAATTGCATAAGTTGTTTGCATCGCAGGCGGGGTAAGAGATAATAACATTCGGAACTTGAGCCGGAGTCGTGCACGCTTGCGCACTAACGCGTGCGAGTGAAAATATTGAAGCGATTGATACTCCAATAATAAAAATCAAGACAGGCAAAATTAATCTAAAAATAAATTGTCGCATCCTAAAACTACCCTATCTATAATACTAAAACAATAATTCATGAAAAGTCAACTGAGGTAACCGCAGAACCATGCTAAACCTTACGCGGAACAACGCTGAAGGGATGGTTTGATAGGTTTTGTTCGACTTTTGTTCTATTTTCTTTCGAACATTTTACTGTTATATTGAGATATTGCTATATTGCTGTTTTTCTAACAATAGAACAATCTAACAGTTTAACAATATAATATGCGAACAATCCTCCACGTCGACTTTGACTCCTTCTTCGCGTCGTGCGAGCAGCATTTTAATCCCAATCTGCGAAGCAGACCCATAGGTGTCGTGGCGGAGAATGGGAGAAACGCCGTAATTGCTGCAAGTCGTGAAGCAAAGGCGGCAGGCGTCAAAAGTCCCAATACTACTTGGGAAGCCAAAAGAATTTGCCCTGAAATTGTGTTCGTTAAAGCTGATTTTGAGAGATACCTTGAGATAACTAAAAAACTTTTGCAAATCGCAACCCGCTATTCGCCGACTGTCGAACTCTTCTCGCTAGATGAGGTATTTATTGACTTGACACCTGTTCGAAATCTATACCCTGACACTTTGTTCGTTGTAGAAAACTTTAAACAAAAACTCCGCGACGAAGTGAGTCCAATTATCACTGTTTCAATGGGCGCTTCTTATAATAAATTACTCGCCAAACTCGCAACAAACCTCAATAAACCAGACGGATTCGGAATGATCGACCGTTCGAATCGAAAAAAAATAATGTCGACACTCGAGCTAACGGACATTATGGGAATTGGACATAGATATCAAAGGAGACTTAATCTGCTTGGGATATTCACTTTCAAAGAACTCGAACAATATCCGATGAACTTTCTAAGGAAAGAATTCGGAAATGTTGCATCCCAAAACCTCAAAGCTTTAGCTCTTGGAATAGATGATTCGCCGGTTATTTCCTACGCAGAGGGTGTTGAGACTAAGTCGGCGGGGCGCAACTACTGTTTGCCACAAAATAATTACGATGGCGAACAAGTTCTAAAAATAATTTACGAACTGTGTGAGGAGATCGCGATAAAACTTCGTCGTTTAAAAATGAAAGGTAGGACAATAGGTTTATATTTGCACGGAAATAGTTCGGAAGGCCAAAGACGAACAATACCGCGGTATACGAGTTCCGGAAAAGAAATTTTCGACGTGTGTTGCCAATTTTTCAAAAAATGGAATTTTGAGTAT
>JBGOVI010000033.1:0-8238 GCA_041478035.1 Patescibacteria group bacterium | reverse complement strand
TACACCTACACCTACACCAATTCCAAGTAATATTGTAATAAATGAGGTGTATTATAATCCTGATGCTGCACACATGAGTGGGCAACAGCCTGATGAGAATAACTTTGAATGGATAGAGCTTTATAATCCAACAAATTCAACAGTTAATATTAAAAAGTGGGGTATTGCAGACAATTCTGGAACCACAAGTACTATTACGAATAGCAATTTTGACTTAGCCCCCGGGGCATTCGTAGTATTAGGCAAAACCGGAGATATTCAAAGTATTTGGGGAATTTCCTCAGATAAATACATTGCAATAGGACAAATTTTTGGTAGTGGTCTTGCAAACGGTGGTGATCGAGCGATACTTAAAGACGATAATGGCAATATTATTGACCAAATGAGTTATGGCAGTGATATTACAATACTGAATCCATCTGTTCCAACGGTAGCAGAAGGACATTCTCTTGAAAGAAACCCTGCGGGAAAAGATACTAATACGAATGCAGATTTTGTTGACAGAAATCCTCCCACACCGAGTATATAACGTATGAAAAGATTGATTAGAATATTATTGATTTTGATAATTTTGGGGGCAATTGTTAAATTTGTTGCGCCGGATCTTTTTAGGCCTTCGACTATCCGCGCATTTGGGGATTTGACTGTCAATTTCCACGTGGGACCGGGACTTCCAATTTTCACTGTGACGAATATGGCGCCGGGTGATCCGCCGCAGAATCGAAATGTTGACGTCCACAACGGCGGAACCGTCTCAAGGCTCGTTTCGGTCAAGGGTATTCGAACAGGAGGTATTGGGGCCGACCCCAAACTTGAAACAGTTCTTGATCTTGTTATTAAAGACGGCGCAACTCCCGTCTATGGAACGGGGAGTCCTACGGGTCCAAAGACTGTAAAAGATTTCTTCACCGATAGTGGTGCGACAAATGGCGCGCAGTTGAGCATAATTAACCCTGGGGCTGATAAAACTTATAATTTTAAAGTCACATTTCCCGGCCCTTCCGGAAATGATTTTCAAGCAAAATCAGTTATATTTGATTTGACTTTCGGGGTAGTCACAGGAGATAACGTCGTCATCAACGAAGTATATTATCTAGTCGATTCCGCGCACGGTCTTGATAGTCCAAAAGACCGCGGAGTCGTTTCAAATAACGGCAGCAATATCACCATTAATATTTTGGGTAATGGCGCAGGTTCGACAAATATAGTCAAGGTAAAACAAAAAGATATCTGCTCAATTTTGCAATCCAACACTACAATTGTCCAAAACACAATTATTTCAAACAGCAATACTGGGGGAAATTCCTCAAACAATAATACCGGCGGGTCAAACAATATTAATACCGGCTCTATAAATACCACAACAATTGCAACAGTTTCCGGTTCGACAAATAGTGCAAGCGGCTGCGGCAAAAAGCTCGGGCAAAACGACGAGTGGGTAGAGCTATACAATCCGACAGACCATGATATTTCGCTTAAAAATTGGACACTTACGGATAATGGCGCAACGACAATTATTCATCCAAATAAGATTATTAAGGCTGGGGGATTCGCCCTAATCTCAAAAGATCATTCAACATGGAACTTCTGGAATGAAGATCCTTCAGCAATTAAGGTCGAGCTGGGTAGTCAAATTGGCGACGGCCTTGATAATGCCGGCGACCATTTGATTCTAAAAAACAATTCCGGAACTGAAGTCGACCGTATGAGTTGGGGAACTGATACATCAGGCTTTATTCCGCCCGCGGTAAATCCGGTTGTACCGCTTGGACACTCAACTGAAAGATCTGCTCCGGGTTTTGATACAAATGCTGCAAGCGATTGGATTGATCGCAATCCCTCAACACCAGGAAATTAATATTCACCAATTAAATAATTACCGCTGTTGATTATAGATAAACTTGGCAATTTTTCCGATTGTCACTTTCGCTTCTTCCTCATCTGTGATATCACTGGTTAAAATTGCCAGAATAAAGGGGTTTTCCCCATCGTCGATTATCCCAACATCATGAATCATTCCTGTCGAATCGCCTGTCTTGTGATACACGACGACGCCTTTTGGCAAATTCCTTGGAATTCTGTCTTCTTGATCCGTATCGCGCATGAAGTCGAGAAACTCGCGCGTCAATGTTTCGCTTGATATTTTTCTTTTATATAAAAGGTCTAGCATTTTTCCCATTTCGGCTGCTGTTGTTTTGTTGTTTGCCATGTCGGTGGAAACAAACTTTAATCCATTAATGTATTTTTGGACGTTTGCAAGATCCAAACGAACACCTAAAACATGAGCTGCTGTGTTATCGCTTTGTTCGAGCGCAAGCTTAGCAAGGTTTTTTAAAGAATAAGACTGTCCCGGCTCTTCATACCTGAGGCTCCCCGTCCCATAATCTTGAATGTCTTCTTTCTGAATAATGACTTTTTCTTCAAGATTTATTTTTCCACGCAATGCAAGATTATATAAATATCCAACAAGCGGCAGTTTATTCAGCGATGCGCCGGTCAGAGCCTTGTTTTCATCAATACCAAACTCTTGTCCTGTTTTTAAGTCCTTATAATAAATACTGTACGACCCTTTTTCATTTTTAAGAAATTTTTCAAGAACATTTTTCCTCAAATCTGCTGATTTTTCTTGCGGCGAACTAAAATTCACCTGAGGAATAAAGACCAAATTCCTCCCCACCAAAAGTAGAATAATCGAATAAACAACAAATGCGATGATTAAATTCCTAACCATAAAAAGTTAATTTACCAATTTACCAAGCACCAATTGATCAAACCAATGTTCAATTTTAAATTGTTTAATGAATTAAACATTACGCATTTGTTAATTGGTTTGATGAATTGATTAATTGGTTATTGATCATTTGCTATGCTTCCATCTTTGGCCTAAACTGCAAAGCCTCTAAAACATCTTGTCTTCTGATAGTTTCAGATCCTCCAAGATCCGCAATGGTTTGGGCAATTTTTATAACCTTATGGTACGCACGCGCCGAGAGTGAAAGACGCACTAATGCCTCTTTTAAAACCTGCCTTGCCTCATCTTCTATTTTACAAAATTCTTTTATCTGACGATTCGTCATCTCAGAATTTGTCACAATTTTTTGGCCCGCAAACCGTGCCTCCTGCCGCTTTCGCGCGGCGATTACTCTTTTTCTAATTTTAGACGAACTTTCGGCTGAGAAATCGTCGTCTGCGACGATTTTTGAAGCCTTGACCGCCGGCACATCCACGTGAATATCAATTCTATCAAGCATTGGCCCTGAAACTCTTTTTTGATATCGCAGGATCTCCCGCGTCGTACATTTACATTCGTGGGTTGGGTCTCCATAAAATCCGCAAGGGCAGGGGTTGAGGGCTGCAACCAGCATGAAGCGGCTCGGAAATTGGACTCTTTGTTTGGCACGCGATATCACTACGTGCCCATCTTCCAAAGGCTGGCGGAGTGCCTCAAGGACGTGGCGGGGAAACTCGGGAAATTCATCAAGAAATAAGACTCCGCGATGGGCAAGTGAGACCTCTCCGGGTTTTGGAGTGGTTGAACCGCCAATCAAGCCAATATGAGAAGTCGTGTGGTGCGGATTTCTAAAAGGCCTAACAACAATTAATGAGTTTTTATCAAGAAGGCCTGAGATGCTGTAAATTTTTGTGACCTCTATTGCCTCATCAAACGTGAGCGGCGGCAGGATTGACGGAATAGTTTTGGCAATTAAAGTTTTACCGGCACCCGGTGGCCCTTTGAGAAGTAGATTATGACCTCCTGCGACTGCCACTTCGACAGCGCGCTTGACGAATTCCTGGCCGCGGATATCTTTCATATCAAAATCATATTCCTCATCGTGGAGATATTTTTCATACGAAACAGTTTTTGTCGGTTTCATAAGTTTTATTCCATTAAGGTGCAGAAAAATTTGCTTAAGGTCGCTACACGAATAAATTTCAACACCCTTAACAACTGCCGCCTCAAGCGCGTTTCTCTCTGGAATAAATACTCTTTTTATCTTCTTATCGCGGGCTAAAAGAACAACCGGCAAAACGCCTTTTGTATGTCGGAGACTCCCATCCAGCGACAATTCTCCTAAAAATACCGAATTCCTAACATCGGCGGTTATTTGTCCGCTGGCAAGAAGAATCGAAATTGCAATTGGTAGATCAAAAGCAGATCCCTCTTTTGGAAGATCGCCCGGTGCAAGATTAACTGTTAGTTTTTTGGCTGGAAAAGAGTCGGCCGAAATGTTTTTTAAAGCGGATCTGACGCGTTCGCGGGATTCTCCAACTGCTTTGTCCGGAAGGCCGACGATGTTAAATGCGGGCAAACCTGATAAAATGTCTGTTTCAACCTCAACCGGCACGCCGTCAAGCCCCACAACCGCCCCCGATAATACTTTAGCGAACATTGGAATAAGAATAACCTGCCCGCAATTGCTTTGCAATACGCAATGCAGGCGGGTGAATTATGAATTAGGAATCAAACGATAGTGCCCTTATGGTACGATACTTCGAAGAAGTTAGTCACTTGTTGGGCGATACTAACGCCGCAAGCTGCCTTCCATTTGTCTTGAGGATTCAGAATGTTCCGCATCTCTACTTTCTTTGAATCTTTGAACTAATCTTAAACATTGTTCGGCCGTTAAAGCGGCTGCGCCCTGACCGGCGGTACCGGCGCCGAGAATCCACCAATTCGACGGAAAGTCCACACCTGCAATTTTAGCTGCACCTTCTAATAAAAGCATGCTTACTCCTAGGGCTCCAAAACTTTTGAAAACCTGAACCGCCTCAGAGGATTTTTTCTTTTGAGGTTCGCTTAGTGTTCCTATTTGAATCTCTGACTCACGCATGCCTGCATTATAGGATTAACGAGCAAGAAAGTCAATCAAATTAACTCATGTGCTAAAATACCCCTACAAACATGTCACATGTTACTTGTTACATGTCACAAGTTCGCGAAGCGATATGGATGATGTAGAGAAAATCAAACAGAAGCTTGATATTGTTGAGGTAATTGGGGAGCGCATTCAACTCAAAAAAGCCGGGCGGAATTTTAAGGCAAACTGTCCCTTTCACGGAGAGAAAACCCCCTCTTTCGTTGTTTCGCCTGAACGGCAAATCTGGCATTGCTTCGGATGCAATTTGGGGGGCGACATGTTCACTTTTCTCGAACAATACGAAAACATTACTTTCTCAGAAGCGCTTCGCGAACTCGCCGCTCGCGCAGGAGTAAAACTTACAGTATCAGCCGCCCGATCCGACCAAGATAAAAAACGAGAATTAATTTATTCACTCAACCATTTGTCCGCCCAGTTTTATAATTATCTTCTTCTTTCACATCCGGCCGGAAAACGCGCGCTCAAATATTTGACCGACGAGCGCAAGCTGAGTATTCCGTTAATTAAAACTTTCATGCTAGGGTATGCCCCTGGAAATGATGCGCTAGTCAAATACTTAATCGGCAAGAAGAAATATAAGGAGGATGACCTTTTGATTGCCGGTCTTGCATTTCAGCGGGGAAGATATGTGTCAGACTTTTTCCGGGAACGAATAATTTTCCCGATAATCGATCACCGCGGGAATGTAGTGGCATTCTCAGGCCGCGGCCTGGACGAACAAACGCCAGCTGGCGGACCTAAGTATATAAACACCAAGGAAACGCCTGTTTATATAAAGGGGGATACTCTTTTTGGTCTTAACTTGGCGCGCGACGGAATCAAATCCGAGGGAAAAGTCATAATTGTTGAAGGAGAATTTGACGTCATAACCGCGCACAAAGAGGGGATTACAAATATAGCTGCTGTTAAAGGAACGGCATTGACCGAAAATCAAATAAAACTTTTAAAGCGTTTTGCCTCCAAATTTGTTTTTTGCTTTGACACGGATCCTGCCGGGACTGAGGCTCAAAGGCGTTCTATCCAGATGATAGAACATGAGGGAATTACGGCAACTGTTATAACGCTCGGAGGGACTCGTGGTGAGCTTGTCGAACCAAAAGATCCTGATGAACTTTTAAACGAAAATCCGGCAGCATTTAAAAAAGCCGCCAAAAATGACAAAAACGTCTACGATTTCATAATCGATTCGGCAAATGCAGAATTTGATTCAAAAACTGCTGAAGGGAAGAAGAGCATTCTTTCAAAAACGCTTCCCTATCTTGCAGACATTGAAAATCAGGTAATAAAAGAACATTACCTTAGGAAGCTTGCCGATTCAATTGACACTTCCCAGGACTCAGTCATGCAAGAGGCCGATAAATTGACAAAGCCACAGGTTGAAACTAAAACAATTACTCCAAAAATGGAACTTCCGCGTCACGAAGTTCTTGAGATTTATCTTCTTTCACTAATCTTTCAGTCAGATAACCCAAAACAGAACTTGGAAAAAGTTAGAACAATACTTGTGGGCGTTCCTCTCTCAACGCCCGCGCTTGAAAAAGTTTTAATCAACCTTGAAAAATTTGAAGCAAAAGACAGCGCTTTTTCAACGCGAGGCTTTACGGGATTTTTACCCGTCGAACTCCACGTGCCGTTTGATACTGCTTATCTTGCCCCGATTCCCGAATTTGCCGATAAGGAACATTTTGAACGAGAACTTGAAAAAACGGCGGCCCAGGTGAAACTTTCATCGGTCAAATACAAACTGACACACCTTGCTGATTTGATCCGCGACGCTGAGAAAAATAAAGAAAACGAACAATTGACAAAATATCAGGAACAGTTTAACGAATACACTAAATTATTAACGGCATAGTATGATTCCATTGCTGATGCCGAACGTCACTTTCAACGTGTGGGAAACCCCGGAATGGCAGATCGGAGCGTTCGTGCTTGAATAAAGCACAGCTTCAGAGTAGAATATACCAATGGCACGAACAAAAACCCCCGCGGCAAAAAAGCCAATCAAGAAATTGCCGGTAAAAACATCCGAGGTTTCACATTCTAAAACCGATGAGATTTTAGCTCTTGCGAAAAAGCGCGGATATATCTCGCAAGATGAGATTCTTACTGCCTTCCCCAAGCCCGAATCCCACATAGATGAGCTCGACCGCCTATATGACCAGCTTCTTAAAAAGGGCGTTGATATTTTTGAAACGGTTGAGGAAGAAAAAGATTCGCAGAAATCAATCGAGGATTTGGAGCGTGAGCTTGAAGCTCTCAACATTATTCAGGGCGGAGCAGTTACAGACCCTGTCCGAATGTACTTAAAAGAGATAGGACGAATCCCGCTTTTGACTTTCCCGGAAGAAGTGGATCTTGCAAAAAGAATTGAAAAAGGCGACCAGAAGGCTCGCAAGAAATTAGTGGAGTCGAACTTAAGACTGGTGGTTTCAATTGCCAAAAAGTACGTCGGCCGGGGAATGACTTTGCTCGATCTTATTCAAGAGGGAAACCAGGGGCTTATTCGCGCGGTTGAGAAATATGACTGGAAAAAAGGATTCAAATTCTCAACTTACGCAACGTGGTGGATTAGGCAGGCTATAACGCGGGCGATTGCAGACCAAGCCCGAACCATTAGAATTCCTGTCCATATGGTTGAGAATATTAACCGCTTTATGCGCGTTCAAAGAAAACTAATGCAGGAATTGGGGCGCCAGCCGACCCCTGAGGAAATTTCAGAAATTCTTGAAATTGAACCTGAAAAGGCGCGCGAAATCATCAAAATCTCACAACAGCCGGCGTCTCTTGATACTCCTGTTGGAGATGAAGAGGATTCGTACTTAGGAGATTTTATTTACGATATTACAGCGCCAACATTGTTCGATACTGCCTCGCGAGGCCTCCTTAAGGAACAATTGAACTCGGTTTTGGGAACTTTGTCAGACCGCGAAAGGCGCGTACTTGAAGAGAGATTCGGCCTCCGGGATGGAAAACCAAAGACGCTTGAAGAAGTAGGCCGCATGTTTGCCGTAACGCGCGAACGTATTCGTCAAATAGAAGCAAAAGCCCTCCGCAAACTAAGACATCCTTCCCGCGGCAATAAACTCAGGGATTATTTGGAGTAAATTTAAGCTGCGACAGCTTTGTGTAAAATTGATCCTGCAAGCGTCTGATAGGGAAGCCCTTCTTCAATTGCTTTTGCTTTTAGTTTTGATAAATCTCTCTCGGATAAACGAATATTTATGTTTCTGGCTTTATTAACAAGCACTATGCAAGCACTAGTTTTTACGCTTCTTAGCACAGTTTACATCATGCTCTCAATGCCACATCATGGTGAAGAACACTAATACAAACAATTGAAGGAGTATTTATGGAT
>JBGOVI010000079.1:0-3441 GCA_041478035.1 Patescibacteria group bacterium | reverse complement strand
CGGTCGAGGCGAAAAAAGCAACAATTGCGGCAGGAAAAATTAAAGGCCCAGTTTACATACGTTTCAGCCGTGACAAAACTCCAATCATGACAACTGAACAAACGCCGTTCGACGATAAAATAAAAATCTTCTGGAAAAGTGAGAATCCACAAGCTGTAATTTTTGGAATGGGCTGGCTCTTGTTTCAGGCGATGCTCGCAGCGAAGGAACTCGAGACTGAGGGAATCGAAGTGTTAGTAGCGAATGCTGCAACAGTAAAACCGATAGATGAAAATATGATTGTCGAACTCTCAAAACAGACAGGCGCGGTCGTTTCGATTGAAGACCATCAAGTGGCGGGCGGTCTTGGGGGAGCAATCGCCGAAGTTTTGGCAAAGAACAAACCAACGCCAATGGAATTTGTAGGATTACGGAACGTATTTGGCGAATCCGGAAACCCGTCGGAACTTATTAAGAAATATAAAATGGATAAGGAAGCCGTGAAAGAAGCAGTAAAAAAAGTGATAACAAGGAAATAATGGATGAACAACTTCTCAACGAACTCAAGCAGACCTTCAAGGGCGATATTGCAACCGATAAACAAACTCTTACGGAATACTCTCATGATGCTTCATTGTTTGAGGTAAAGCCGCAAGTTGTTGTTTTTCCGAAAAATCAAGAAGACGTAGAAGCTTTGGTCCAATTTGTAAATAAACACAAAAAAGAACACCCGGAATTATCATTAACCGGTCGCTCTGCAGGCACAGATATGGGCGGAGGTTCCATCGGAGAAGGAATTATTGTCGCATTCGGAAAGTATTTCAATCACACGCCGACAATTATAAGAAACGTGGCAACCACCGAACCCGGTGTTTTTTACCGTGACTTTGAAAAGGAAACTTTAAAACAAAATTTAATTTTCCCATCCTACCCGGCATCTCGCGAGCTATGCGCAATGGGAGGAATTTTTAATAATAATGCGGGCGGAGAAAAATCACTCCAATACGGGAAAACGGAAAATTATATAAGGCGCATGAAAATGGTACTTTCGGACGGAAAAACTTACGAATTTAAACCGCTCGAGCAGGAAGAGCTCAACAAAAAAATGGCGCAAGATAATTTTGAAGGTCATTTATACAAAAATATGTTCGAATTAATAAATAATAATTACGACGATATTATTCGCGCAAAGCCGGACGTTACAAAAAACTCGGCCGGATATTTTTTGTGGAATGTTTACGACCGGGACAAAAAAAATTTTGATCTAACAAGATTATTTTGCGGCGCACAAGGGACACTCGGTATGTTTATCGAAGGTGATCTTGAACTTGTTCCCGTACATAAACACAGGGACATGCTGATTATTTTCCTGCATGACATGTCGCACCTCGGGCAAATTATTAAAGAAGTCTTAGCGCTTAAACCCGAAAGCTTTGAGTCATACGATGACAATACGCTAAAGCTTGCGCTAAGATATTTCCCGGAATTTGCAAAGCAGCTTGGACCTTTAGGAATGTTACAGGCGAGTCTTGCATTTTTGCCGGCATTTTTTGATTTGTTCACCGGAAGAAGTCTCCCAAAGCTTGTCCTCCAGGTTGATTTTACAAGCGATAATTTGAAGGAAGTAGAACAAAAAGTGGCAACTCTAAAGGAAAAAATAAAACCGCTCCACCCCCAAACTCAGGTTGCTAAAGATAATGCGGAAAAAAGGTATTGGCTTGTGAGGCGCGAAAGTTTTAATTTACTGCGCAAAAAAATCAGAGATAAACATACCGCGCCTTTTATTGACGATTTTGTTATAAAGCCCGAGTTTATGGCAGAAGTCTTACCCCAGGTTACAGACATCTTAAAACAGCATCCTGAGTTTATCTTTACCGTCGCAGGACACGTGGGAAATGGAAATTTTCATATCATTCCGCTTGTTGATATAAAAAACCCGAGCGTTCGGACTGCAATTCCCGAAATTTCGGATCAAGTTTATGAAATTGTAGCAAAGTATCACGGATCAAATACGGGAGAACACAATGACGGTTTGATCCGAACTCCGTATCTTGAGAAGATGTACGGCAAAAAAATAGTCGAACTCTTTGCCGAAACTAAAAAAATCTTTGACCCCGATAATATCTTTAACCCGGGAAAAAAGGTCGGCGGAACACTTCAATACGCAATGAATCACATAAGGCAAAATTGGTGATTGTTTACAGTGAAATCAAAGATTTCACTGGAGGATAGGATACTGTTTGACTATCGAAGATTTCTTCCAGGATTTTCCGAAACCCAGAACTTCCCCCGCATTTACACCGTAAAGTCCGATTAAAACCAGCATGTAAACAACGTGCTCGTCAACAAACGGATTGGTTTTTGGAGGAAAAACCGCAAGCCACAGAAGAAGCATAAGTAAACTGCCTCCGTAAGTCGCAAGCCTCATCCCTATACCTAAAACTAAAGCGGCGCCAAGACACAAAA
The DNA here is from genome assembly GCA_041478035.1 of Patescibacteria group bacterium. Lineage (GTDB taxonomy): Bacteria > Patescibacteriota > Microgenomatia > Levybacterales > GWA1-39-11 > GWA1-39-11. The sequence continues at coordinate 996 of JBGOVI010000079.1, read as the reverse complement.
GTCCCGCCATAAAAAGCCAGTCAACCCACATTTGACCTGCAAGACCGTTGAAAACGGGAGCAAACGTACCTGCAGCACCTTTTAAGAATCCTGCTGTCGGCGATCCGCCGGCGAGCCATGACTTTGCGGGAAGAGTTGAATATCCCAAACCCAAAAGTTTGTCAAAAAACGCCCAAAGAAAAATCCACCCGAGAGTTATCCTTACCAAACCCCAAACACTCTTCATGTATTAAGCGTACCCCGTTTTAAAAGCCGTGTCAAGCCCCTTTGCTTAAAGAGTATCCTGAAGTCTTTGACGTCATAAATTACATCTTTTCTCTCAACCACAATTCTCCATCCCTTCTTTTTTGCGTATTTTGCAAGTTTCAAATTGGGATTAAAAGCAATTGGGTGTGCTACCATTTCAAGAAAAGCAATATCTGATTCCGTGTCTCCAACACCTATCGAAGTTTTTAAATCAAACTTGTTTTCGTCATTTTTGAGAAATGTCTCAAGCGTTTTCTTCTTATCCCGGGAAGGATTGCCATATGGTTGAACTCCTGTAAATTTCCCGTTTTTTACTTCATAGTATCCGCCAAGATAATTATCAAATCCCATATCTTTTGCAAAGATTGTTAAAATATGGCCCGGAGAACCGGAAATAGCAAATAAAAAATATTTCTCTTTTTTTAATTTCTTAATAAGATCGCGGGTAAATCTGTATAGTTTATTTTTCTCTTTTTTCAAAACTAGCGGAACTATTTTCGTGACGGCATCCTCGCTTAATCCCGTAATATATTTTTCATAAACCTCGACAACCCTTCCAAGATACTTTCCGTATTCTCCTTCTCGATTAAGCCAAGCCTTATAATCTTTTTCAATTTCTTTTTTTGCTTTCTGGGGAAAGATCTTATCCTCTATTAATGCATTTGTGAGTTCGATAACCAGACTTGATCGAAACAGCGTCCCATCAATATCAAACACTGCAAGTTTCCTCTGAGCCTTGTCGAAGCGCCT
>JBGOVI010000037.1:0-7928 GCA_041478035.1 Patescibacteria group bacterium | reverse complement strand
ACCTTTGGAAATTTTTCAAAAGAAGTTGATATATGGTATCCTTGGCTTAAGTCTGCACGCAGTACCTCGAGTATTTTTTTCTGGTTTCCTTTTGAATCCTCAAGAAGCGAATCAACCACTTCAAGAATTGAGATCCCGGCAGCCAGCATTGTCGCAAAATTGCTTATTAGCCCAAGTTTTTCCGAATTTGAAAGAGTGATGGTCTTAGTATTTGTTGTCATAGTTTCTCAACTTTGGTGACTCTTAATGCCTCTTCAATTGTAGTTACTCCACGCGCAACCTTGGCGAGTCCGTCTTCAAGCATTGTTATCATGCCTTCCTCGATTGCTTTGCTGGTAATAACGTCCGAATCACTTTTCAGTGTAATTAATTTACGGATTTCCTTGCTGACCTCAAGAACCTCAAACAACCCGACGCGGCCTGTATAACCGGTAGAATGGCAGGCTTTGCATCCGCGTCCTTTGTAAACCTGTATTTCCGGTTTATCTCCGAAATGTTTTCTCACCATATCTTCGGGCAGGTTTTTGACAAGCTCTGTCACGGGAATTGTATAAGAAGTTTTGCATATCTCGCAAATTTTTCGCACCAAGCGTTGTGCAATAATTATATTGACGGTTGAGGCGACCAAAAACGGTTCAATACTCATATCTATAAGTCTTGGTAGGGCTGTTGCTGCATCGTTTGTATGCAAAGTTGATACCACTAAATGGCCCGTTAAGGCAGCATTTACGGCAATCTCGGCTGTCTCACCATCTCTTATTTCTCCTACAAATACGACATTCGGGTCTTGTCTTAATATAGACCTGAGTCCGTTTGCAAACGTAAGACTTGCCTTAACGTTTACCTGAATTTGGTTTACCCCCTTAATTCTATATTCAATCGGGTCCTCAATTGTTGTGATATTCTTATCCCGCGTATTAATAATTTTAAGGATTGCATATATCGATGTTGTTTTTCCCGATCCTGTAGGTCCGGTTGAAAGAACCATTCCAAAAGATTTATTGTAGGCGGCATTAACTTTTTTCAGACCTTCCTCATTCATTCCAAGATCGATTAAAGAAAACTGTCCAAACCGGCTCGCAAGGAGTCTTAGAACTGCCTTTTCTCCATCTGCTATAGGTAAGATTGAGACACGGATGTCAAGCTCCTCTTCTTCAAGTTTTACCCTCATTTTTCCATCCTGAGGGGAAAGATGTTCGTCGGTCCTGAGACGCGATAAAATTTTAATTCTTGAAATTACTCTTTCGTGATATGCCTTTGGTAGGAAAAGGACATCATGAAGTATTCCATCTATTCTAAACCTTACCAGAGAATCTTTTTCCTGGGGTTCTATATGAATATCGGATGATTTATCCTGATAGGCAATTTCAATAAGAAGAGTTACTATCTTCTCAATTGGTGCTTCGTCTTTTATTGAATCGACTCGGCCGGCCTCCTTTTTAAGCAGGTCTTCAAAAACTGTCTGGAGTTCTCTTTTATAAATTCTAAACGTATTTTCAATATCCCTTTCTGTCACAAGATACGGAATTATACGTAGGTTGGCTTTTTTGCTTATCGTATTTTGGATGTCAACATTCGTTGGATCAGCCATGGCAAGCTTTATCCCATCGGCGTCGATTGCAAACGGAATTACTTTTTGCTTTCTGGCGATTTTCTCGGGGATTATTCTAAGTACGTCCTCAGGAATTGACAACCTAGTCAAAACGATAAACGGGATATGAACGTAATCTGCAATTAAGACCCCTAAGTTTTCATCACTAACAATGTTTTTCTCAATTAGAGCATCCGTAAAGCCAATACTTGTATCTTTTGCAAATTGGCTTAGTTCTGAAAGTGCTTGCTCAGTTGCAAGTCCGGCCTTCAAAACTTGAGCTTTTAACTGGTCATCGGAAATAAGCATAGGCAGTACCCCTGCATATCAGGCAGGGAGGTTACTTTAATAATACAATAATATTTTGCGTTTATACAATAAAGAAGTCGACAGGATTAGAATTGGTTAATTCTGGGGTTTGGCGGGTTTTGACAGATAACGATTAACCTCACTCACTAAATCGCCGGGCGCAATCTGGCTTTTTATTATATACCCGTCGCCGAGCACAAGTGCTTTTTTAATTTCCTCTTCCTTATCAAGGTTTGTCAGAAAAACAACACATTTGTTCGGGTTTGCTGGGGGGGTTTGGCGCACTTTTTCCATTACATCAAGGCCGCTTATTTTTGGAATTATAATATCGAGTAATATAAGGTCCCAGCCGCCCATTTTAATTTTCTCGAACGCTTCAATCCCGTCCTCGGCTCTGTCTACCTCGTGCCCAACACCCGTCAGAATATCAGAATATAGACTTAGGAGAAGCTCGTCGTCTTCAACAATCAGTATTTTCGCCATATTTTATTTAGTTTATAAAGTTGCAACTTCTTGCTTGCCCTTTACGATTTCGAGAACTTTTTTGAGCAGATTATCAAAATCAAAGAAAGTTTTATTAACGTAACCTGCCGCTCCAAGCTGTATTGCTTTATCTATGTCCGCGTTCTGTCCTAGCGTTGAAAAGACAAGTACAGGTATCGTACGGAGGTTTTCATCACTTGAAATCTCGGCTAAAACCTCAAAACCATTTTTTTTGGGCATAATCAAATCAAGTAAAATTATATCAGGACGCATAGTTTTCAGCTTTTCAAGTCCCTCCTGACCGTCTCCTGCCACTTCAACCGTAATTCCTTGCTCTCTTAATTTTAGAGCGTAGAAATGTTGGAAGAAGTGGTCGTCATCTAATAATAATAGCAACATAGTTAAGATTCACCGGGCAATTTTTCGAAAAGATTGGTTTCGTTTAATGAAAGGTCGAGTTCGTGATCGAGCCTGTCGATATTTGTGACAGATTCGCGGACTTTTCGAATAGAAGTTTCAACATCAGCTAAATATTTTAAATCGAATGGCGTATTACTTTCTTTTAAGAAGTGAAAGTATGATTCGATTATCTGGCATAAAGCGCCGGTTGAATTGTAACCCATGGCATAACTTTGGCTGCCAAGAGAGTGAATATTTAAATGAGTTTGCGTAATTACAACCAAATCACCGGAATTTTTTTTTAGCGAAGCTAAATTCGCATCAAGTTTTTCAAGATATTCTCTTGCAGTTTTTATGTACAAGCTTTTGTAGCTTGATAAATCGATCTGTGACATACGATAATCATACAATATTAGATATTAAGAGATAAAGAGTTAATATATTTGATTCAATAACCAATAACCAAGCACCAAATTCCAAACCAAATTAAAATGTTCAATTTTTAATTAACTAAACAATTTAGAATTTAACATCGGTTTGCTTAATTGATAAATTGGAAAGCTTGGTAATTAAGTTTCGTGTTTCCCGTTTGATATTTTGTATTGAGATACTTTACACTTAATACATTGTGGGATTGTTGTTCTATCCTTATTTTCTTGTGGTGTTTTGGTACCGTGATTTTTTCCTGGGTACGGTTAAAAAATCTTTTGAAGCCTTTGTTTATACAGTAGAGCTCCTTTCTGTCCCAATACTTCTCAAAACCCTTTTCAAACCTATAAAAAAAGAATATCGCGAAGGGCTCGTTTTATTCTCAATAGGTATGGGAATAGTAATCAAAGCGGCGCTTCGGGATGTGATTGATGTCGCGACAGTTGACGGTTCGAACAGTTTTACAATAACATAAATAATATGAGACTAGCGTGTTTTGAATTACAAGATTGGGAAAAGGAATTTCTCAAAAGTAAATTTGAGAATACAACTGAGATATCGTTTCATACGGAGATACTAAGTTCGCAAAATGTTTCAGAGGCGAAGGATGCGGAGGCAATCGTTATTTTTATTTATTCGAACATAAATAAAGCGCTTCTTGATCAGATGCCTAACCTCAAGTTTATTGCCACTATGTCTACAGGTTTTGACCATATAGACATCGAGGAATGTAAACGTCGCAACATTGTTGTCTCAACCGTTCCGACTTATGGAGAAAATACGGTTGCAGAGCACGCTTTTGCCCTGATTTTTGCAATTTCTCGCAGAATAATTGAATCGCACGTGCGAGTCACTTCAGGAAATTTTTCTCCAATTGGCCTGACCGGGTTTGACCTTTTCGGAAAAACCTTAGGAGTTGTCGGCGTCGGAAATATCGGGACGCATGTAATTAGAATTGCGAAAGGAATAGGAATGGACGTTTTGGCGTATAAGCGAACGCCTGATCCAAAATTGGCAACCGATTTGGGGTTCCGTTTTGTTTCATTTGACGAACTTCTTTCGCAATCTGACATTATTACAATTCACGTTCCATACAATCCCGAAACGCACCACATGCTGAATGCCGACGCTTTTGCAAAGATGAAGGATGGAGTCATGATTATTAATACAGCACGCGGCGCAATAATTGATACGGACGCGCTTGTTTCATCAATTCAAAGCGGAAAGGTTGGTGCCGCGGGTCTTGATGTACTTGAAGAGGAGAAAGATTTATCTGAAGAACACGAACTATTACATAAAGATGTTCAAATAGAAGATCTAAAAACTATTCTTGAAAATCACATGCTTCTAAATAATCCGAAAGTTTTAATCACGCCTCACAACGCATTCAACAGCCGCGAAGCCCTTCAGAGGATTCTCAACACAACGCAGGAAAATATCCTCGGCTTCCTCTCCGGCACCCCAAAGAATACCGCGTATTGATTGAATAAGTCGGCTCATTCGTTTTTGTTATACTTTACCTATATGGACAATAATTCTGAGATTTCTCCTGCAGATTTGCAGCACGAGATTCCTAAAAAAGAAAATTCTCCAGAGAAATTAAGAACAAGACTATTAGATGGTTTTCAAGAAAACCTACAAACACTTCGAGAGGCAACATCTAAAATTCGACAAAATGAAACCCCGAGGACAAGACCACGAGTAGCAGTAATTGTGTCCTTGTGGGAAGAGGACAACTCAATGATTGCGTCAAAAATGTTTAACGAATCTTTAAGCAATTTAAAAAATCAAGCGGAATCATCTTTTATGGATCTCGATTTTATAGTTGTTGCCAACAATGGAGGAGGAAAAACGCGGGAGCTTGGAGAAGAAACAGTTGCAAATTTGGTAAGGTCACTAAAAAGTAAACTTGGAGAAGATAAAGTCAATAATATATCTACAGGCAAACCTACAGAATTGAATGATCCAACAATTCCTTGGAACGTAGAGATTCCCCTTTCAGAATCCACAACTGAAGGTCAAGATAGATGTTTTCTAATCGTACAACCCTTTGACAAACTAAATGCAGGTAAAATAAGAGCAATAAGGGATGTATCTGCTTCTTTATATTCTGAAATCCTTAAAGGATACTCTCCGAATGCGATTTTTCAGATGGATGCAGAAACAATTTTGGAGTATGTAAAAACCCATCTAACGTTAATTAAATCACCGTTTAGAGCAATGTATGATGCTTTAAAAAGAAGAGATAAAGTTGTAGCAATTGGAACAAAAGACCGGTTTGAACCAATGGATCCTGAGACAGGGAAGCCACTTGGTGTACCGATGCCACTTGCGCAAGAATCTATGACACAGATGAACAAGGGAAAAAGAGAAAATTTCATATCTTTACCAGGTGGTGCTTTAATTGCAGATCCACTTTATTATGTCGCGGGGATGAAGACTATTACAGAAAATACTGTTGGTGATGTTGCGGAAGATTATCTTTTTACCCAGATCTTAAGAGAGTATGCAAGGAATAATAATGCCGGTGATATTGTTAAATTAAATTCCCTGAATGTTATCATGCACTTGAATAGATGTCCTCAGGGAGAAAATGCAGTCAAGCAGTTATTGCGGTGGAAAAGACAAGGAGCGGCTGTAGATAAAATATTTCCCGACTCTAAATATAAATACGGACCATTAATAAACTATGCAAAATCGCTCATTAGAAATAGGATAAAGAAAGCGTTGAATGGTAAATATTCTACCTCAAGTATAGTTAATGATATAAAAAGTATTCCTGGAATTATAGAGTTATTAAAAGACAAAGAAGTAGCTGATATGGTTAGTGGGCAATCAAGTTGGATACACAACAAGGCAAGATCTTAGGGTTGAAGGTAGATTAGTTTGTCGACCATACAGGAAGGGTTGTGCAACTTATCTTCATCCAGGCTTTTCTATTATCCTATTTCGACTAAACCTCATTTAAATTTAAGAAGATGGAGCGGAAGGAATTGTCTTGCAATAGTTTATTATTTGATTGAAACGGTCAAAATTCTCATACATAAAGAAGTGTGTTCCTTTGAACGGTACCTCAAGCGCTCTTCCTTTTTTTTTCATTGGTACTTTTATTGTAGATTCATTTCCTGAGTGTGTTTCGATAGGTGTCCCCTGTCTTCTTGTAATTTCAGCAATTCTTGCAGGCGTTGTGGTAAGAGGATCGTATAATCCTCTTCTAATATAAGGACGTCTTTTTGTCCATCGTGTTTCATCAGTATCTTCTTGAGTTCCTACATTTAACGGCATTCCGGTAAGAAGCTTGAATCCGGCAGCTTTAAATAAATCATCTTTTGTTTTTTTCTCGGAAGGAGTATCCGGTTTTAATCCCTTTTGTTTGAAAAGATATTCAACAAAAGAATCCTTCGTTCTTCCTAAAGTTTTTGCTACAGAATTAAACCCTTCTTTCTGGATAAATTCAGCACCAAGACCTATTGTTGCCTGAAGTCCTCTCCACTTATTTAAAAGTGACGGGCTGTGAGTTCCTGCCGGGTTATCAAATAGTCTGTGTGTAACTCTTTTTATTTGGTCGGGTAATTGGGAAAAGGTTTTATCTGCAGTAGTTGTACCCATTGATACACCTTGTAGTAAAACTCTTGTTTGGTCTAAGTCTTTTCCGTTGAGAATTTTTTGAACAAATTCTGAATAAATTTCACCCCGAACGTCTAATCCTCTCTTCTTTATCTCATCTACTAATTCTTGAGATGCTTTTTCCCCATACCCTGTTCCGGCCCCCATTAAATAAATATCTATATTTGGAATTTGATTTTTATCTTTCATAGCTCTTGCTACTCTTGGAATAAATCTTATAAATCTGTCTATTCCCATGTCTTCTGCCGTATATGCATTTCCGTCGGGTGGTTTACCCATAGCAGTAAATAAAAATGCAACTTCATTTTTTGCTTCGCCTTCATCGGTTTCTTCCTTTTCGACAGGCGGTTGATCTTGTTTAGTTTCACCTGTCGCAGCGATTTTTCTCACCAAATCGGGGGTGACCGAAAGTTTAACATACGAAATTTCAGTACCCGGAAACTTTTCAGGTTTAAACAGACCGAAATTCTCAACAGCTTGCCTGTCAATATCTTCAAGAATAACGTTCATTCCGCCAACGTTTTCAGGAATTTTTCTTTGTGCCCTCTCCATAAATGCTATAGCATAAGGGCTTTTCAGTTCATTTGTTGTTCCTCCTAAGAATTTATCTCGTTGGGCTTTCATTGAAAAGTTTTCTGCGCCTTCAGGAGTTCCCTCGGAAGGGTTTACATAGTCTACATTTTTCTCGGCGTTCAATAAATCGTCGTTATTCATACGCTTATTTTACCAGAGAATCTAGATAAGAGCTAATTTAGAGTTGGTTGAGGTCTTGGTTTATGGGTGAAAGTTCTGTATCAGGGTTTGGCACTTCTACGCTGTTAATATCATCTGACGGTGTTGGACTCGGCGTTGCTGTTGGTTGTTCGACAATTGGGGATGGCGCGGCTGTTTTGTTTGCAGTCGAATTTTTACCCATGGCTATCACGTAAATTGTCCCAAGTATTACGACGAGTACAATTCCAAGTATTACAAAAAGAAGAGTTTTATTGGATTTTGGAACAGGTGGTTGCGGTTTTGTGACCGGCGGGATGGCCGGGGCCGTCGGTGACGGCGGAGTTTGCGGTCCGCCAGCTGGCGGATTTGTTTGATT
>JBGOVI010000021.1:0-13290 GCA_041478035.1 Patescibacteria group bacterium | reverse complement strand
GCAAGTCTTTTTATCTTAATCCCCGAATTCGTCTACGTTAAAGATATTTACCCAGCGCACTACCGCGCAAACACAATGTTCAAACTCGTTTATCAATCTTTCATCATGCTCTCAATCTCATCCGGATACATCATAGTTCGATTGGTGTCGAACTTTAAACTTCAGCGGAAATTTAATTTTAAATTTGTAGTATTTGTATGTATTGGTAGTATTGGATTATTCCTCGTAATGGTTTACCCCTATTTTGCAATTAAATCTTACTACGGCGATTTAAAAACTTACTCTGGAATTGACGGGCTTGTATATCTTAAAACCCGTGATCCTCAGGATTATGATGCGATAAATTGGATTAATTCAAATATTACTGGGCGGCCCGTTATGGTTGAGGCGCAGGGAGATTCTTACACAGATTACGAACGAATCTCCGCGAATACGGGTCTTCCAACAATCCTTGGATGGACAGTGCACGAATGGCTTTGGCGTGGGACTTACGATATCCCGGCACCAAGAATTGCCGAGGTTAAAGATATTTATGAAAGTGATGATTTAAACTTGACTCGTAAACTTTTGAAAAAATACAATGTTGAATACGTTTATATCGGAGGCCTCGAACACCAGAAGTATCCGAACCTCAACGAATCAAAGTTCGAAACTCTAGGCAAAGTGGTCTGGAAGGAGGGCGCAACAAAAATCTACAAACTCAACCCGTGACACTTTTGATACTTTTATTTCGCTTTCGATGGTGGGGGCAGTGGGTCTTTGATAATTCCATCATCTGATATTTCACAAAGGTGATCCCCTACAATACACGCAACATAATCGTGGATTTCTGAAAAATTTCCGTCCCCGACGCGCGGTATTAAAATCGATTGGAACCCCTTGTCAGCAGTCGGTAACGGTTGCGAAAGCAAACCAAGTCTTCCTATTCCCTGGTCCCCAAAATCAATTACATAATTTGATATTTTTGCACCCTGCATTTTTTGGGCCAGATTTATAAAATCATCAAATTCAGAAACTTGAATATTTGTATTTATGTTGTCTCTTAAAATATTAAATACTCCAAAGACCTTAATTGGATTAAGAATTATTCCAAGAGAAAGTGTTTTTGTCTTTATTGCGGCAATCACTTCCTGCTGGCGCGCCGACCTTGCAAAGTCACTTCCTTCACCATTCACTCCGTGCCGCGATCTTGAAAATTCAAGCGCCCCTTCCCCGTTCATATGAATCGTACCTTTTGCAAAGTGGATATGTTTATAACGGCAAGGAAAGGCTTCGAGTTCTTGCGCGCTTGACGTTGCAATCTGCGCCGATAAAGAAGCAATCTCATCTTCCGTATGTCCACATGCATCCCTTTGCCTCCCCTCAATCGGATATGCGTAATCATCTAAAGTCCGAGCGACGTTTACATCAACTCCCCCAAGATAATCGACTAATTTTACGAATGCTGAAAAATCAACAACTATTACATAGTCTATAGTTTGTCCTACCACTTTTCCGACAACTGCACGCGACAGCAATATCCCCTGTTTATTTTTCTCTTGCCCTAGAGAATAAGCTTGGTTAATTTTTCCGCTTATATAAGAGATCCAGAGATCACGAGGTATAGAGATTAAATTTGCACGGTTGCGGGAAGGGTTGATGCTTGCAAAAATTATTGTGTCTGAGAGGTCTGGCCCTTCGTGGGTTCCGCCGCCAATTCCAAGAAGCAAAATATTAATATTTCCGGTCTGACTTTTTTTTAGATCTATTCTCTTATTTATTACAAATTTATCTAGAAAAAAAGCGGCAAATCCCAAAAGAATGACGCCAGCAATAATTATAAGAACCTTGTTCTTTTTAAGCATTTTTGATAATCGAGGAAAATTCTTGTGGGTCAAGACTGCCACCCCCTACTAAAACGCCTGATATGTCTATCATATCAGTAAAACCCTTAACATTTGCTGAGGAGACACTACCTCCATAAAGAACATACATAACATTAGTATTCTTATCTTTTATTGATACTGCAACCCTTTCTGCATTTTCGGGAGTGTCAGGATTCCCTGTCCCGATTGCCTCAATTGGTTCATACGCCACTATTTTTGTACCCTTCGGAACGGGAACTTTATCGTTTATCACGCAAACTATTGGTGTAATCCCATACTTAATTGCCATTTCAACTTTTTTTGCAACCTGCTCGTCTGTTTCACCAAGCATTCTTCTTCTTTCCGAATGTCCCACTATTACAAACTTGGCGAACTCCGCAGCTTGCTTCGCTGCTATCTCACCTGTATATGCACCCTCTTCATGTTCTGAAATATTTTGAACCCCTACGTCCACGATTAAACTATTATCTCGGATATACTGAAGAATTGCTGATACTGACGTGAACGGAGAACAAATGATAACTTTTACATTTTCTCGCGGCTCACATGCTTTTTTAAACTCGGCCATAAAGCCCAGAGACTGTGCAACAGTTTTATTTTCCTTCCAATTTCCAACAATGAGTAAGTCCTTCATGTTAAAATATAAGTTATTCCAATTATAACAACACATGGAATACATTCTCAATCAACTGAATAAGGAGCAGCAAAAAGCGGTTAGACAAACTGAGGGACCTGTTATAGTTCTCGCTGGAGCCGGATCCGGCAAAACTAGAGTGCTGATTCATCGCCTACTTTACTTGGTGCTCGAAAAGGGAGTGAAACCTTCGAGCATACTCCTCGTGACATTTACGAACAAAAGCGCTGGGGAAATGCTTGAGCGTGCTCTTAAGGTTTTTACCGAACACAAAATTGTCGAACAACCCGTTGTCGGAACATTTCATGCAATATGTTCAAAAATCCTGCGCCGCGACGGCCGAAATATTGGAATTCCAATCGGATTTCAAATTTTTGACGAACAGGATCAGCTTGAGGTAATAAGGCAAGCATTTTCATTTCTTGATATATCACCAAAAGAAGTAAGACCGGGAGCTGTTCTTGGGACAATTTCGCAGGCAAAAAATCAGATGATAACACCGGAAGTCTACGAATCTTTTGCCCACGGATATTTTCAGGAGATCGTCGCTAAAGTTTACCCTGTTTATCAAGGACTACTCAAAGATCACGACGCACTCGACTTTGATGACCTTATGCTAAAAACAATTGAGCTCTTTAAGAAAAGTCCCGAAACTCTAAATGCTTACCAAAATCGCTTTCAATATATTATGGTGGATGAATATCAGGATACAAATGAAGCGCAGTTTCAGCTCACCAAACTTCTGGGTGGGAAAAATCGCAATATTTGTATAGTCGGTGATTTCTCGCAAAGTATTTATTCTTTTCGAGGCGCTGACTTTCGCAATCTTGAAAAATTTAAGCGCGACTTTCCGGATAGTATTACTTTTCCGTTGTCCCAAAATTACCGCTCGACGCAAAAAATCTTAGACGCTGCAACATCTGTTATTACAAACAACACTATGCACCCCGTTCTTTCTTTATGGACTGAAAATAACGAAGGAGAAGAAATTATAATTTTTCCTGCAGATTCAGAACATAACGAGGCAGAATTTATAATCCAGCAAGTGTTGCTTACAAAACAAAAAGATCCTAGCTTAAAGTTTTCAGACGTGGCAATTCTTTACAGAACAAACGCCCAAAGTAGAACGCTTGAAGAAACTTTTTTACATAATTCTATTCCATATATATTAGTAGGCGGGACAAGATTTTACGCCCGGCGCGAAGTTAAGGACGTTCTTTCCTATTTATCGTATTTGGCAAACAACAAAAATAAAGTAGCATTGAAAAGAATTGACAAAATCGGTAAAAGACGAATGGAGAAATTTTTAGAATATGTAAACGAGGCGAACGAAAAAGAATTTCAAAAGAATAAGGCAACTATTGAACTTTTAGATGATGTACTGAACAAAACCGATTATGTTTCGCTCTACGATGAAAAAGATCCCGAAGACAAAGAACGGATTGAGAATATAAAAGAACTTCGTTCTGTTGCTATCGAATTTCCAAATCTCACCCAATTCCTGGAAAATGTTGCGCTTGTTGAACAAGAAAACGCTTCGATTCCGCTCAGCGCAAGCATGCCTGATCGGGTTTCGAAAGAAAAGGCTGATGCAATAACCATGATGACTATGCACGCGGCAAAAGGCCTTGAATTTAAAATAGTATTTATTGTCGGAATGGAAGAAGGACTCTTCCCGCACAGCCAATCTATGCTTGATGCGGGAGAACTTGAAGAAGAACGAAGATTATGCTATGTAGGAATAACACGGGCAAAGGAAAAGCTATATTTAACGTTTGCCAAAAGGCGGCTTTACTTTGGACAAATAGTTAGCAATTCAATCTCTCGATTTATTTATGAGCTACCAGAAGAGGTATTAAAGAAAAATTATATCGAAAGATATACAGATGAGCCAACATATTTATGACTGACTTTATTGATATTGATGAATCGAAGAAATCCGAGTTTAATTCGATTGTAAATCACCCCCTTCAAAGTTACGAGTGGGGAGAATTTCGAGAAAAAACAGGAATAAAAGTAGTTCGGCGAGCACTAGTTCGAAATGAAAAGATCGTCGAAGGGACTCGCCCTGAGCTTGCCGAAGGGTTTACATTAACTCTTCATAAAGTTCCGGCAACTAACTTCACCATTGGTTATCTTCCAAAAGGAAACGCGCCAACAAAAGAACTCTTAGGTGAGCTCGCTCGCATTGGAAAAGAAGAAAATTGTATCTTTATTCAATTAGAACCAAATTTACAGTCTACAGACTACAGTCTACAGACTACTGCTAATTTGCGAGCCGCAGCGCATCCGTTGTTTACAAAATACACTTTCGTTTTGGATTTAACAAAATCCGAAGAAGAATTACTCGCGGCTATGCATTCAAAAACGCGCTACAACATTCGCATCTCCGAAAAACACAAAGTTAAAGTAGCTGAAGACAATTCAGAAAAATCGTTTGAACAATATCTAAAACTCATGACCGAGACCACAGATCGCCAGGGCTTCTATGCCCATGCTCCTTCCTATCACAAACATCTATTCGAAACCCTCCCAAAAAAGAGTTCGACTAACTCTCTTTCTTACCACCTCCTCAATGCAATCTATAATCCAAACGACGAACGACGAACTAATAACCAACTAACCCTCGCTTCCTGGGTTCTATTCGTCTTCAAAGATACGCTCTATTATCCGTATGGAGCTTCAAGTCGCGAGCATCGCGATGTAATGGCAAATAATCTAATTGCATGGGAGGCAATAAAATTCGGAAAAAAATTGGGACTCAAATATTTTGACATGTGGGGCGCGCTTGGTCCGGACCCCGACAAAAATGATCCATGGTACGGCTTCCACCGTTTCAAAGAAGGCTATGGTGCAGAACTCGTAGAATTCGTCGGCAGTTACGACTTAGTTATCAAACCTGCCATATACGAATTGTATAAAGTCGCCGACAAACTCCGCTGGAGCATACTCCATCTAAAATCTAAAATTCAATAACTTGCAAAGCGTAGCACAATGTGCTACATTTTTCCATAATGAAGAAAAGGACAGAAAAAACTTTAAATAAACGAAAAAGCCGAATCCCAGAATTCGCAAGTTATGAAGAAGAAGCGAGATGGTGGGACACACATAGCATTGCTGATTATCAAGATGAATTCAAAACTGTGAAGGCCCGCTTCGCCAAAAACCTTTCAGAAGGTATTCATATTCGTCTTGACCCTGCTACTCTAAAGAAATTACGTCAAGAAGCAAGCGGAAAAGGTATTGGCCCAACCACTCTTGTAAGAATGTGGGTTATGGATCAGTTACGTTCAGCTTAAGGGGTTGTAGATGTATGTGGCCGACAAACTCCGCTGGGGACTACTCAAAATAAAGTCAAAACTACTATAACTGCTATAATTACCACATGGCAATGAGAATTGAAGATATAAGGTCTTTTGGGGTAAGCCAAATTGGCGCGGCGGCGGATACTGCAATTGCAATTAAGGAAAGTCCGAATGTCGAGACAGATGCATCTTTATTTGCAGTCCGTGAAACTGACGTATTTAGGCTTCGTCGCGGACTTTGTCTACCGTCTTCATCTGCTACCTGCATAAATGGTGTGCTTGATAAACGAGCAATTGGAGAAACACACAACGATGCAGACATTACTTTGGGAGATATCTACAGAATTCTACTTCCATTTCATAATCAAAAAAACCTTTCAAACGGACAAGATCAAGTCTTCACCAAACCCTGGTTTGTAGTAACCGAAAATGGCGATATGTATCATCAGGCGATGATTGCCGTAGCAAATGGATTTAACGTCCAAGCTCAATCAATTATAGGAATACAAAATGTAGAAAGACTGCGAGAATTTGTATTGACAGGGGGTAAGGTAGCTTTATCTCTCGACAATACGTTTGTTATTGATAAAACACTAGATCGCGATCCGGAGTTTGTTTCCCAACGTTCCGGAAGTTTTTACATCAATATAGACGGCAGAAATGGAAATGAATTCAGAAAGTTCGAGGAAGGAAGACATGTAGTTTCTATTATTGGTATTGACGGAGAAGACTTTTTGATTCATGACTCTTTCGGACTACCAAATATTAATGCTGGGAGACTCTTCATGGCACTTTCGGCCGAAGAAATTAATCCCTATTTAAATTACAAACAAGGGGGCGTAACTCGTGGCATTGTATTTGCTAAAGGTCTTTCTGAAATGAAAGACATTGAAGACTTAGTGAATCCCGACGTTTTTATACCTAAAGATGCAGTTTCGCTGATTCAAAAACTTAGGTAATTTTGTAGAGGTGGATTTGGTTTTTTTTGTCCGATCGAACAAGCCTGATTTTGTCTTTTGGTTTGATTTCGAACTTGTATTTATAACTTATTATCTTCGTGCCTTTTTTTAATTCCTTAAATAATTTTGGTTTTAGTTTTTCAAGAACCCGCGGAACAAGATATACAAAAATTATTGTTGCCGATTTTAAATCTTCATCAAAAAAATTTCCCCTTTTTAAAATTATTTTACTGTCTACTTTATTTTTTTTAACGTTTAACCATGCAGTTAAGCATCTTAAGTAATCAATTTCTATTCCAACGCCCCTTGCTCCAAACTTTTTTGAGACCGCCACTAAAAAGTTTGAATCTCCGCTCCCAAGTTCATAGATAATGTCGCTCGAACTTATCTTAGCAAGTCTTCCTGCCGCAATCGCTCTTTTTGAACTTGTTCTCCACCAAGGTGTCCACGGACTATCAGGCGGCCAAACGAACCAAAGCACTATCAATGAAATTATAATGATAATGCCAAAAAAAATATTTAAATAGACTAACTCCATATTTGGTATTAAGTATAAAGTATTATGTATTAAGTATGAAGAGGATCTTACCCAAGATTTGATTGAGCGTCATTGGTTTAATTTCTAAAGAATCCCGACTGTTATCCCCTGCAACTATTATTTTTTTATCAGAGAACTTTTTAATTCGTTTGACCATAGTTTTTCCATTATATCTAAACACAATGACATCGCCTATTCGAGGCTTTGAAAAAAAATAAGGGAGAGAACTGGCAATTACGCGGTCGCCGGGATTTAAGCGTGGCATCATGCTGTGGCCGGAAATTCTGAATATACCGAAGAGCATTATTTATGTGAGACTATTTCTCCGCCTGTTGGATAACCTGAGGTAATACGAACAGGTTCGAGCTTTTTTGTCTTATAGAAAATCTCTGCAATTTTCTGCGTCGCTTCCAAAAGTTGGTTTGCCGCCTCCATATCAATATTCTGACGAACTTTAATTGAAAGTTTAACAGCGGACTTCAGAAGTTCCGCAAGTCCCGGAAACTCCTTGTGGTGCTCGGGCTTGAAATAATCATTATCAAGAGTCCCAAGCTCTTCCTCAACTAAACTACCGTGCTTTTCCTTGACTCGGGTCAAACGCGCAATATCGTGTTCCGCCTTTGTTTCATCTTCCCGTTTGATTTCTCCCAAAAGTTGCGTCATTCGAATCACGGTGTGCGCCGCCATCTGCACTCCGTGCACATCATAAACCCCACACGGAATATCGCAATGCGCATAGATAGTTTTTATTGATGTAAGATTTAGGATGTAAGATTTAAGATTCATAATCCTATGATTATAATAACGAATATAGATTAAAATTTCAAGAACCGCAGATGAGTTCGGCATCTTTTATAACAGCCTCTGAACGGTCTTTGTCTATTAAATATTTTTCTTCAAGTTCAACTGGCGAAATTTTTATTAAATCATGAACCAAAACTATATTATTGTCAATTAATCTTCTTTTCTCCTCATTCGTTAAATCTGTCATAATTGTGACAGGATACATCTTAGGACGCTCAACAAAATGTTGTATATTGTTATCCTCAGGATAATTCCACGCAATAGCTTTTATCCCCTTGCACTCGGCATACGTAATTGCATCAGATGAAAGCTTGGTATTTGTCGCAACCCAAACTCCATCAATTTTATTTACGTCTTTAACGTCAAGGAACCTTGCGTATGTATAAAGAATAACTTGTACATCCGACTTTCCAAAAGTTTGGTTGTGGAATTTTGCCTCGAGAATCTCCCGCCTGCCATCCTTTTCAAGAAGCACATCTATCTCATGCGACACGCATTCTCCCCGCATTTGAAGGTTGGTTTCTGTCTTGTATCCCAGGCCTTTGAAAATCCGAGCTAAATATTGTTCAAAAGGAAATCCTGTTGGCCCCAGTTCAAATATTGCCTGGCGGAGATTAAAGCGGAGAGCACTCTTTTTATCTTTCTTGACTAAAAATTCACGAATGTGGTAAAAAATTTCATCAGTTGTAATGGTGTTATCTTTTTGAACGCGCTCTTTAATGTGTTGTAGAACGCGGTCATGGAGTTCTTTTGGAACACCCGCGCGCTCCATTGAGCGAAGGACGCGCATATCGTCAAAAGGAACCTGCTCCCCGCTCCTCTTAATGACAGTTATTTGGACAGTCATAAGTCTATTATTACACACTTGAATGAAAAGAGGAAAGCTAAAGACTTAAGATGAGAAAATTTATGTCTTGAGAAAGAATCTGGAAGGCATTATCAGTAAGAGCTCTCCCATTTTCGAATGTTATTTCAGCAAGCATTGCCTTTAAAACTAATTTTTTAAGTCTGCTACTTAATTTTTTTGCTCCGTTTGCCTCAAAAAGTAGGATTTTACAAAAAAGAGGCTTTTTAATATCGGAAGTCGAACATAAACTATTAATATCATCAATAAAACTATCGAAGGTTATACTTTTGGTAGATAAACTAGCGTTTGAGTTACTTTTATTGAAGGACATGCTGTAATCATCCGTATCCGATGGCCCAACAATTCCAGATCCTGTTGCCAGCTTAAGGTTGCCGTTTTCATCATACATATAAAGCTCTAGTTTGTAGTTTTTGCTCAACTCGGAAGAAAGATTTAATGAATAATTTCCAGAGTCGGGTTGTGGGAAATATAAAATCTTTACTGTATCTCCGCTATTTCCGCTGCCACCATCATTACTAAGGGGTCCTTGAGAAAAACTCTCGCCTGCTGCGCTCTTCGATGCAGTTTTTAAACCAATACTTATTCCATCATCGACAACTGCCATGATATAGGAAAGATCGGAATGCGAGGGAATAAATCTGCCTAAAGACAGAAATGAGTTAGAATAGTCTGCGAGAGATGATCTAGGATAGTATGGGTCATTTATGGTAAAGTGGTCGTTCGAGTCGATACCCTTTCCTACAATAAAATGCCCGGGTTCTTCAAGGATATCAGGAATATTGTTACCAAGGTCGGTTTTAAATTGATTTTGATCTCCGCCTGCTCTTTTATATTCAAGCGCATCGTAGGTAAAATCGGAGTTTTCAGCTTTTGCTAATTTTGACAGACGAGCAAGCGCTAACCAATTTACAAGGCCATTTCTTATATAACCACCCGGCTGATTTTTAAGCCACGCATTTAACGTTCCGGGGTTAAGATTTGAATTGTCGGGAAGTTTGGTAATTTTATGATATTGAAAAACCATAGCAGCAGACGTTAATGCACACCCCCAAGTATAAATGCTAGTCGGCTGCGGAGGCGCCCATTGGTCAGCCGAGTCATAAAGAAACCCGCCCCACAAAGGGTTAGTTTGTTTAAGCAGGGGAACATTAAGATCAATCCCTTCATCAATACTTGTAACTTTAACATTATCGAACCAGACTTCTGATGTTGGAATACTTCCCGCACTAGCCTGCAATCCTATCGTTGTTTCGCCACTTATATAAGGCGGTGGATCAAAAGTTGAGAAAATTTTACTCCCATTTATGAAGATGTCGATTGTATGATCGCTATTTAAATTAGTCTTTATATTATACGTTTGATCTGCATTGAAAGCGTAAGAGGCATTATGATTTGGCAATTGAAAGGTATAATCTATCCCTCCTACAACTTTTTGGAATGTGAATCCGTTATTGATGAAATGCGGACCATACCAATTTGATGGATCTTTATATTTTACAACAAGATTTCTGTCTTCGTTTATTGAGCCTGTAAAAGTCATATCAACTTCATAACTATACGGGTTAATATTGTTAAGATTGAAACTGTTTGGGATAGTCTCGGTAACACATGAACCTCCATTTATTTTTATGCCATATTTTCCATTTTGGACTTCCCACTTTGTGGGTAATCCATTATACAAGCAGGAGTTGCGACTTGTAATCCAACCAGATGCAGGGTTACTACCATCAACGTCCGCATCAAAATTATCTTGGAATAAAATCTGAGAGGCAAAGGTAGAGGAAGGCAAAACCAAAGCTTTAATAAAAAAAACTATCAGAACAACAAAAACAAACTTAAGGGCAATTAGCTTGTTCACAATAATTTTTACAGTACTATAAATTTATTTTTTTGTCAACATATTAAAAATGTTAAAAAAAATGCTAAAATATTCTGATGAATACAAAAGACATTCATGAAGTCTATCATAATAAAACCAAAGAACAGAAAAAAATCATAAAAAAGAATAACTTTACCTACAGGTCAATTATCGAAACGCTAGATAAATATTTGGGACCAGAAGATAATATCCTAGATATTGGATGCGGCGCGGGAACTTTAGATTTTTATTTGGCAAACAAAGGACATAACGTTGTTGGCATCGACATTTCCGACAAAGCCATACAGTCGTGTGTTCAAACTGCAAAGAATCTTGGACTGAAAAATGTCCAATTTAATCAAGCTAATTTCCCAAAAGAAACCATCAATCGTAAATTCTACTTTATCATTTGTTCGGAAGTAATCGAACATTTAGAGGATGACCAATTAGCATTGAAACAAATATCTAAACTTTTAAAAGAAGGCGGAATCCTTGTTATTACTACGCCATCAATTCATGCACCTCTTCACAAATGGGGACTGACAAAAGAATTTGATAAAAAAGTTGGTCATCTGAGAAGATATGACATTGAGGATTTAAAAGAAATGGTAAGCGAAAGTGGATTTAAAATCATTGAATCAAAAATCACCGAAGGCCCGCTACGTAATTTTTTATTTGTAAACCCATTGGCTGGGAAATTTGTAAGAGTTATCAATCGCTTTTTTTCTGATCCTGTTACTATAATGGATAATTTTACTACCAAAATTCTTGGTGGATCAGATATTATTTTAGTTGCCAGAAAAACACATTAAGGACAATTTACCATTCTCAATTAGAGAAGCCAATAAAAAACAACCCGCAGAGATTTCTCCCCTTGGGCTGTTTTTAAGAACAGAAAAAATTAATTTCCTGTTGCAATGAAATAATATGGACCGTCAAGCGCACCTATTAGAACATTTCCAATCAATGTTCCAGTAAATGTAAAAGGCCCATAAACATTAGGATTGGTTCTGTTAAATGTTAAATTAACAGCATTGCCAATTACACTCCCTCCTGTTACCACGTTATAATAAGTTGTTCCCGTTGTGGGCGGCACAACTTCGTTATAGTAACCTCCCGTTACATTACCCGTAGCATCCCACGTAAAACTAATTGCTCCAGTCCCATATAGCGGGGCCGAGGTTGTTGGACCATTGTAATAAAGGGAATCAGTAGCGGTAAATGTTCCTAATCTTTTACCCGCGTGATCGTTACTTTGAACGTAACTTACACACTGTCCTTGATTTTTGAAAGTTGGATTATTAAAAGTCTTCCAACCATCCTTCTTGCATTGATCCATGTTTGTTGGCGGACCGACCAATGTCGACGACGACAGATTTAAATTATCTATCAAAAATCCCTTTCCTGAATCTCCTGAATTTTCTGCGCCTGATTCTCTAAACAGAACTGTTTTCACAATTCTAGGATTCTGCTCAGCTGCTGATTCAGGATCGAATCTATAATAATCCTCCCAGCTTGTCCCTGTCTTTTTTAAGACTCCATCAATGTAGACTTTAACTACGTCGTTTGAAGGACCATCCAATGTATCCAATGTCAGTTTAACGGTGTGTGGAGATCGACTTATTGTCGCAATATCGGTTTCGTTGAATGTAGCAACTGTACCCAATGTTGGTGGAGTAGCAGTTACATCATCAAAGAAAACATGTATCCCACCAGCTTGATCTTCAAATCGAAGATAACTCATACGCGACCCGTCTCCTCTGTCAGGAGAAACTGATACGTGCATTCCTGTCTGAAGAGTAGTTAACGTTGACGCTAAGTCAAATTGCATTTCAAAATGTCTCTGCAGTGTTCCCGGACTAAAGGTTCCATTGGTGGAATCTGCTTCTCCGACTGCATCAACTAAAGGTTTTGCAAATGTCTGGTCACCGAAAGATCCGCTCGTAACAGCATCTGACGTTCTTAAACTCTGTCCTCCGAAACTAGCAAATCCAAATGTATTTGCAACTACCGCTACATCATATGCACCGGTTTTTGTCCATCCATCTTGTCCATTGATGTTACCGGCAGAATAAGTCGTACTTTCAAAATTGACAGAAAGAGAATCTGCAAATGCCGGGACAATTATTGCGCCGAGCATCAATGCTGATACGGTGACTCCTACTAAAATTTTTTTAATATTCATTTATTTCACCTCCCCTCTTTTGCAAAATAAAACCGCCCAAAGGCGGCTATTTATTGAAAATGTCTAAGACATTAAAGAAAATTTTCACTAGAGTATAGTTACATGAATTCACTGTGTTGTCAAGTAGTTTAAGGAATTTAGGCTTCAGTTCTTCTGTCTTAGGAATGCGGGGATTTTTAAGTCATCTCCCGATTTGGCTTCAATTTATTCTAATAAACACCTTACGCTAAAAAGGTATTCTTATGTCTTCCATGTAGAATTTAGCAAACAAAGG
>JBGOVI010000034.1:0-8134 GCA_041478035.1 Patescibacteria group bacterium | reverse complement strand
TATCGAGAGAATCCCCAGAGCAAAAAATATTAATGTTAGTCTGTAATTTTTAATTAAAGTTCGTTTAACAATAAAAAAAGTAAGCCCAGCAGCAAAAATAAGAAGAGTCGATATTCCAATAAGATTGTAATCCGCGAAGTATTGAGCGTAATCTGAAATTTTAGTACGAGAAAAAACTGTCAAGGGGAGTTCCAAAATAGCGGGGATCCAAAAAAACGCTGACATACCTAAACCTAAAATGACAGCTGTAAGATATTTTTTAAACATTTTGCCTCTTTTCTTCGATGCGTATATTAACAAACCCATATATGACAAAATGACTGGCAAAAATAAAATCGCCAATGTATTATGAGAAATAATTAATAGAGCGATTCCAATTGACATGAATGCGATACTTCCTCGCTCAATTTGCCACAAAATAAATGGAAGCACGGCAAATGATAATACTTCACCAACAGAGCCTCTTTTTGTTACATCGAACAAGTGGTACGGCATATAGACATAAAAGAGACTAGCAAAAAAAGCCGACCATTCATCAAATATTTTACGAAGCCACAGGAAGGTAAATAATCCGGATCCAACCATAGAAAACCCAATGATCAATTTAATAGAATTGACAAAACTTAAACCCACTACTTTAAAAGGAACTGCAAGATACATGAAGCCCGGATATAAAAAGTTCGCGACGGGATATCCGTATCCAAAATTCAGTCGCCCCAAAAATCGGACGGGAAATTGGCCATCACGAAGGGCTTGATAAAAAGCAGAAAATCGAATTATCATCCAACCGCCATCATCTGTTCTAATAAAACCATTTGCAAACAAGTACCAAATTGACGGCAATAATAATAAAACCAAAACGGCCAACAGATAGTGTTTTTTAATTAACCCCATACTTCTTTTTTATAACAATAGAGCAATACAGCAATATGACAATCGTTACCATCGATATATATATTCCATAGTAAAACGTTTTGGGCTTATATTCAAAAACTATTATATGTTTACCCGCCGGAACTACAACCGCGCGAAATGCATAATCTGCTCGAAAAACAATAGTTCGAACTCCATCTACGCTCGCTTCCCACCCGGGATAAAAAGTGTCCGAAAGGAATAAAAGAGCCGGGGCACTGCTTACTGTTTGAATGCTAACTTTGTTCGCTTCATATGAAATAAGCTTTGAATTGGCTTCAAGTTTCCCTTGCGAAACTTTCGGATCCTCGTTTAACACAAGATCCGTTTTTTCGTCAAAATCACTATCGAACAAAGTTCCAATTACCTTTTTTTGATCAGAGACTACCCTATATCTATTTGTCAACAGGATCCGTGGCGTAGCTTTAAGGTTTTCGTAAACCTGCCAGGGTTTTGCTTGCCAATCTAACTTGTATCGATCAGCGGGAAACGTCACACTATCTGGATTAAAATCCCCTATTAATGATTCATCTTTTTGTAAAATGTATTTGACGCCTAAAATATCTAAAACTTTTTGACGGAACGGGTTTCTAGCAAGCTCCTCTTTACCAAATCCTCCTGCAATGTTCGCGTCAGGTCTTGGCAAGACATCCGGAATACGGCCGTTTTTGCTTGCTGCTACAAGCTCTGTATATTCCTTTACGTGGAGAGGGTCATTTCCTTCTGTTGAATAGATCCTTTCGTATGTCTGGAAATTGCTTTCAATATATCCCGACCCGTATCCCCAAGAGCGGTCAATACCCTGGTTTTTTTTGAGAAACGAAGCAACAGGAGTCGAGGGATACAGAAATTTATATGGTGCAAACGGTGTAATCTTTGTAAAGTAATAAAAAAGATCCGCAAATGTAATAAGAAAAATTCCGACAATTAAGATGGTTTTGAAATTTGCTTTAATCGATTTGAAAATTGAGAGTGCGATAAACAAAAACAAAGTTACTATTGGAATTATTAAGTTCCTCTGGGCGATTTTAAATTCAGGGGTTGAATGAAAAATTGTGATGACAAATAAAGTCAGAAGAACAATAAATATCGAGCCTGCAATGTAATAAATGGTTCTCTTGTTTTTTTCATTCAGGAAATGTTCAAATCCAAAAGCCGCCAAGACGCTCCCTGAAAATGCAAAGACGCTTAGAATTCTTGTGGCAACCGTGGTTGACAATACAGGAATAGGAAGAAGATAGAAAAAACGCGTTACGAACAAGTCTGTGGAGATTATTAGTGAACCCAAAAAAAGAAGCGAGAATATCTTGACTTCGATTTTTTTAAATAACGTCAAAAATCCAAACACTGCAAGCATTAACGGAATAAGCCCAAAGTAAGAAACTCTTTCAATATATGTTCCATCAAGCCAATAATTGCGTGTCGCAGGATTCCCAAAAAAATCAGGAACTAAAACGGTTATCAAATAATAAATAGGGTTTAGCATTTTCTGAATTTGATCGATTGTGTAATTGCCGCGGCTTGATTGCCCAAAGAGTTCAAGAGTCGGTAGAATCTGGAAAGCAGACAAACCTATCGGAATAATTAGACTTAAGATGTAAGATGCAAGATGTAAGAGTTTAAGCTTTTTGCTTGTTACCCCTTTTATTAGAAAATATACAAGAGCAATTAAGTAGATATAGAATACGCCTTGAATATAACCTGCAAGGATTGCTGCGAGCGATGAAAGAACGATTCCAAAAAAATTGCGGGCATTTATTCTCTCAAGAAACTTATCGCTAAAATATAAAATAAGCGGAAGCCAAACAAACGTATGTCCGATATTGCCGTATTCCATCCAGACTGTCGAATAGGAAGAAAATGCGAACACTAAACTTCCAAAAATTGAAGCTGCCTCCGACACTTTTAACCTTCTTAGAAATAAATAGGTAAAACATCCAGCAAGGAGAGGCGCAAGAATAATATATATCGACCAGGCGGATTCAAAGTTTAATAAAACAAACAAAATATTAGTGGGATAAAATACCCCGCTTTGAAAATTTGCTATCAAAGGATTCCCTGAAAAATTATATGGATTCCAAAGAGGAATCTGCCCATGTTTTAGATTTTCGATAACGAACTTTTTCCATGGAATTAGTTCTTTTATCACATCAGGCCCTTGTGCTTTGTTGGGCACCCCACCCGGCGCAATTCCAAAATAAGAGTAAGATTTATAAGGCTCATATTGACCCACTAATAGATCGCCTGGAAATGGGATTTGAGAATAAAATATTGTTTTATAAAAAAATACAATGACAACAAATAAAATTATAAAAAGGGGCCAGTTTTTCTTAACGATTTGGGGTAATTTCATATAGGCCCATGTAGTAATTACCAATTCCTTTTTGGTAACGCGCAATAAGTCTTAACGGCCAACTTGGAGGCGGTTTTTGTGAATCGTTGATTACAAGATATACCGGCATTTTCGCGGCGCGTTCGAGAAGATCAGCCGGAATTTTTTCCGGGAGAGGATAAATCCCGCGCTTATCTACATTATGATTGTCCCCTAGATAGATCTCGATAGTATAGGTCGCAAGCGATCCAAAGGTTCCTTCCGTCGCGACATATATTTTTCCGTTTTTTGCTTTCTCACTAAAGAACGAAACTATTTCTCTTGTTCCACCACCCGCCGGCCACGAATTCATAAATTGATCTGTGTCAGGTTTTGCAATCGGCGCATGTGCAAGGTCAGAGAGGATATAAAAGTCTGACACAATCATGAGTCCAATTGTGGCAACGAGTAAACCGTATTTCCACAAATTGTTTCGAACGTTTTCTAAAACCCAATTTATTGAAAACGCTAAAAGAACAATCAACGGCATTGTCATAAAAAGAATGAACCTTGGATAAAGAATTCTTCCAAAAAATACTAGAGCCAGAAAGGGAAGAGCAAACCAAATCAAAAGTAAAAGTTTTTCTTGCCAAAATTTTTTGCGTTCGAGGAATAATGATAAGAATGAAGCGATAAGCGCAGGAATTGTAAAGTATGCAAGCAGCCAATCTTTTAAACCGTTGAAATTCCCTGCTAAAAAATTGAAGGGGTGATCTAACCATTCGCGAAATGTATAAACAAACAAATGAGTTTTCTCATCAATTATGTGAAAGAACGGAGAAAGTCGGAGCATCATATAAAACCCGTAGGCCATAATGGCGGACAAAGCAGCATATCCTACCCAACTCAAAAATTTCTGGCGCTTATCTTTTTGTTTGTAATCGAACAATAATAGAGAAAATGGTAAAAGATATATCGATAAAAATGCGCTTGATTTTGTGAGTACGCCAAACCCCAAAACCATGCCAAGAATTAAAGCAATATCAAGTCGTATTTTCCTAATTAACAATACTTCAAGATATAATGACCACACAGTAATAGTTGCGACTAATGAATCGTAAAGTGCCATTTTGTCATAAACTAATGAAAACGGATAAATAATGTAAAGCGCCGAAGCAATAAAACCGATTCGTTTGTTCTTAAATATTTCACTTGCCAAGAAAAAAATGCCGATCATTCCAAAAAATCCTGAGAATACCGAAACTATTCTTCCAGATATAAGGGGGTCGCTGAAAAATCTCATGAAGATCATGTTCAGCCACACAAATGAAGGCTGTTTGCCATCAGTGAGTGAAATAAATCGCCACGCCGGGTCAAATCGCGCAATCTGAGACCATCTTGTATAGATGGCTTCGTCCGTAAACATGGGAACAACCATCAGATTTACGAGACGAGTAATGAAATAAGCAATGGCTAAACCAATCGCGAGGATGATTGTTTCTCTATATTTACGAATCAATGCCATGTTTTAATTATAATAAATTCTAACTTCTCTTCAAAGCTACTCTTCCTAATATTAAAATGGTCGAACCTGCAATACCTGCAATCATGATCCAATTTAGGATAGAAGGAACTGGCGGGTTCCAGTTGCCAAGGTAAAGATATGGCACATACTGAAGCAAAGCTGCGATCGAGATAATAAAAACTGGAATTGCAATAAAGTATTTTTTTTGCACAAAAGCTGTAAATGGCAAGATTATTAATAGGTACCACGGCTGAAAGTTTGTTCGATAGGATGCAAAAAGTGTTGCTATACTCATGGAAGCAATCAGGACGTAGAAAAACACCTCATCTTTTCGGCCAGAGGCCGATCCGCCTTTGGCGGATAGCAAGCCGCGCGCAATAATGGCCGGGATAAGAAGCGCAGTTGCGTATTTGACAAGAATCGAAGCAACTATCCCAAAAAGCGACTTTATGTACTTTTGCTCAAGGAACATAAGTATTCCAAAAAGACCTAAAGCTATCATAACAATATCATTGTGAGCGGAAACTAAGGATTCCACCAAAACCAAAGGGTTTAAGGCAAACCCTGCAACAGCAAACGCAGGGTCGATTCCGGTTTTTTCAGCTATTTTTTTTATCAACTTAGCACTCCAAATAAAGCTTCCTATAATAAGTAGTTTAAATAAGTAGAACGTTAACAAAAAATACCCAACTCCGATGTATGAAAGTGGCACAGTCAAAACAAGCCAAGCAGGACCATATGGATAAGTCCTATGTGTCCAATGCATAAATGAGAGCATGGGATCGCCCGGATAATCTAGCGCCTTTTGAACGTATGGGTTCTGATGATAATGCGTTACGATTTTGGCATCGAAAATATAATTAAATAGGTCATAGGAAAACGCATTATAAGCAAAAAACAAAATAACAGAAAGGCAAATAACAATTTTCCAAACTGTACCCCACTCAATAATTTTCTTGCGAACTAGGTTCAAGGTAATTGCATAAAGTATGAACATTATTCCAATGATTGCTAAGTATAGGATAGTTGATAAAGGCCTATTAAAATATCCAACGTATTGGAACATCTTTTCTACCGTTTGGTAAACTGAAACCCGGGAAAGCGTAAGCGACAAATCAACCTGAGTAAACGAATAAAGGAATAGCACAAATCCTGCAATTATCCACCCAAATAAAATAAACTTCTTCATAAATAACTAATCCTCCTTGATACTCGTGGTACACGTGATACCCTTACTGATAGACTCCCTTTGCTATATTCAATCTTATGCGAACGAGATCGAATAATCCTTCGATTGAGTCCTTGAGTGGCGATACTCTTCTCGTTTCAACATACAGCCAATCAACGGGAATTTCGGCAATTTTGTATCCAAGATTTTTTCCTATCAATAGTAATTCGATATCGAATCCTGCGGCAACTGAAGA
Organism: Patescibacteria group bacterium; assembly: GCA_041478035.1. GTDB lineage: Bacteria > Patescibacteriota > Microgenomatia > Levybacterales > GWA1-39-11 > GWA1-39-11. The sequence continues at coordinate 1,962 of JBGOVI010000034.1, read as the reverse complement.
ACTCCTAATAGAATGGAAGCCGCCGTGGATTGTTTTGACTTTTGAGAAAATATTGTGCGCCGCCTCTTTTTTAAAAAGCTTGAATCCGCACTGAGTATCACGAACATCGGGAAGGCCTACCAAGACAGAGCGCAAAGTCATCATCCCACGTGCCATGAGCCTTCTGGTCCAGGGCGCTCCGCGCCTATTTCCGCTCCGCGATCCTATCACGATATCAAACCCTTCTTCTGCGCGCGCTATGAGTTTTTCAACCTCACCAATTGGAGTTGCCTGATCCATGTCCGTAAATAAAATATAATCGCCGTGTGCCGCCAAAACCCCGGCGGTCACTGCTCCGGCTTTACCCATATGACTGTTTTCAACCAGTCGGAATTCTTTATTATCGCGAGTAAAATCTGCGACGAACTCACGACTCCCATCATCAGAACCATCATCTACCACTATTACCTCAAAGTCATACTTTTTGCGCGTTAGGAAGTGGTCTACGTGATCAAGAGTACCTTTTCTGAGATTGCCAATCTCGTTATAGGAAGGCATAACGACTGAGAGTAGATGTGATGGCATATTTAGATTATACAGGAGACGGGGGATCAGGCGATAGCTTTAGTTCTCTTTCTTTCAAGTATTGTGCGAGCTATATTGTCGCGTCTTATCTTATCCTGTTCTTCTTTCTTGAGCTTTCTTTCAGTAACCCTTAGTACCTCTACTGCCCGATCCTCATCAAATGATTTCTGGCACTCGGCATTTGTACATATTACTTGGGAGACCTGAAGAATAGAGACCCCTGCAGCGGTTTTAAGCGTTTCTTTCCAGGTTTTTGCGACGCGTTTCTTACTTCCGCACCTGTCACACGGCTGATTTACGTAGTTTAAGGAAGAACCATTATTGCCTGCCATAAGTAGGCTCCTATTATACCACGCTTTACTACATTTGACAATCGGTAATACAATGATACAATAGTATTGTATGAATACGTACGTAACAACCAACATTAGACTTCCTGAAACTGATTATCTACGCCTGAAAGAAGAGGCTGCAAGGAAACGCACGAGTCTTTCTGCAATCATAAGGGATAAAATTGGAGTTAAAAGACTCCAGCAAAACTCTCCAGGGGAAATTATCAATAAAATCAGAAAGCATGCATCTGAGAGCGCGGAAAATCTAAGAGGAGTAAATATTGTGCAGAGCCTAAGGGAAATGAGGTATCAGGGTAAGTGGTAGTTATTGATACCTCTGTTGCATACAAATGGTTTAGCACTGAAAACGAAGAGCATCTTAAATCTGCTATTGGACTTCTTGAAGAACACCTCACTAAAAAAGAAATTATAACTGTGCCTGATCTTATTATTTATGAATTGGCAAATGCTTGGGCGACAAAAACAAAGCTCACGATTAGTCAAATAAGGACATTTATTAAAGATTTAGAAGAACTGGAGATAAAAATCGAGCCTATTGATCTAAAACTAATATCAAAAGCTGTTGAATTTTCTAAGCAATACAACGTCTCCGTCTATGATTCAACCTATATTGCCTTTGCAGAAGATAAGAAATGTAATTTTTATACAGCAGATTCCAAATTCATAAAACAAGTAAATTTACCATTCATAAAACACATAAAAGACTACCGTTCATAAACTGTGCTCGCACTGAGCCTGCCGTTGTGACCCACGCCGTTGTTCTTTCGAACACCGACATGGAGAGTTTTATATCTGATTTACAAAATTGGCAAGTGATTTTTAAAGAACACCCTTCCAACTAATAAGGAAGTAGAATTACTTATTTATGATTTTTTTGCTGCAGATAAGCTAGAAAAGAAACAGCACTTTTATAACTATCGGGCATATCTTCAACATTTTTTGTTGGCACGGTTATCATCGGATTATCGTAGGAAAATTCCATGACTATATCTCCTCCATTTTTGTTTAGAGTAATTACTTTCCTTTCTAGAAAATTCTTGGTATC
>JBGOVI010000088.1:0-2507 GCA_041478035.1 Patescibacteria group bacterium | reverse complement strand
TGAGTCGTCGAGATATTTTTGTGTCCTAGCATTTCTTGAACCGAACGCAAGTCTGCACCATTGTATAATAGATCGGTTGCGAAACTATGTCTGAGCGTATGTGGAGTTGCTTTTACCGGAATCCGGCTTAGCCGGACGTACTTTTCCAAAATTCGCTCTATCGAGCGGGGAGTAAGGCGCATACTTTCTCCGTCATTCTCAGAACTCTTTTCTTTTGAATATCTGATAAACACGGGCTTCCACGGGTCTTCCCGCCGTTCAAAATAAACAGAAAGCCAGTGCGCCGCCGAATCGGACAAAAATACCACCCGCGCACGGCCTCCTTTTCCTATAACACCGAATTCGCGCGTATTGAAGTTTATTTGGTCGCGATTAAGATTTGCCGCTTCAGAGACACGAAGGCCTGTTGAGAATAAAAGTTCGAGAATCGCGCGATCCCGCAAGGCTTTTTCGTCATTTTTCGAAACATCTACCGCATCAAACAAGGTTTGCAAATGTTCCTTTTCAAGGAATTTCAAAGATTTACTCTCAGTTTTTGGTAAATCAATTTTTTCAGGACTCAACGTTTCATAGTCGTTACGAACGAGGAATCGGAGGAACGAGCGAAGCGCAATGATGTAATAAGATTGCGTAACACGCATGAGGCTCGCATCCTTCTCATTTGTCCAAGCTGAGAGAAACACACGGTACTTTCTGACGATGTCGACATTTATATCCTTTATTCCTTTGCCTGGATACCTTTGCCCAAACCATTCGGCAAACCGCTTGAGATATAATTTATAGTTACGAACAGTCAACTTTGACGAATTCTTTTCAATTTCCAAATATTCTAAAAACATTTGAATATATTCCTGAAGTTCCGAGTGGGGCTTTTTCTCTTCCATAGACAGCTAATAACATTAAACGACATAGACGTGTTCTGTGTCAAGCAAGATTCTCATCCTTACTATATCGGTTCAGGCTGGGAAGTCTGTTGAAAAGTTAGTCGAGTTTTTTTAACGCATTCATCAGAGGAAAATACAGAGGATATAAACCGTTACCAAAATTTTCATGGATTTGTCCTAAAACAGGTGTTGTTCGTGATTCCTGGTGAGCAATAAGTTCTTCTAACTGTCTCTTTGCTTCTTGATCTCCCGCTGCTTCCTTTTTTGAAAGATTGAATGCTAGTGACATCGCAGACTCGTGAGTGCCATAAACATAAAAATCTATGTCTTTAAGACTTCTATCAATCTCATCCAATCTGCTCTGAGCATGCAGCATGCCATCTCTGTCTTCGGTGACTTCTTCTGGTAATTCACTTGTTTCGAGATAATGCCTTGGGTATCTTCTCCATTCTGGATTGTCCAAACCTTGAATTGCGTATGCACTTGATATCATTTGCGCCAAAGCATATCTGTGATATCCTGAGAAAACTTCAGTAGCACGAGACCAGATAGCAACTATATCTGTTGGTTCCATTGTGTAAGGACCTGCTTCAACGAATGCATCTGCCAAGAAACCATAATGCTCCCTGATGTATCTTTGCTGTTCTTGATTGTTAGTTATTTGAGAATATCCTTCAGTGAGATGGTTGATAGTGGGTAAGTGTTGCTCTATTACTGACAGCACGGGATGAGTTATGCCATCTCGTCTCTCTGCTCTTGATACTTGTTCTCCTGTAAGTTCTGGTCTTTGTTCTGCTCCTGCCATAATTGTTTGGATCGTAGCACAAACTATATCAATTGTCTACTGGCCGAGCCCTTCCAGGGCCGATATTTTAGGCCTGCTTGGATCAGGAGATAGCTAATCTTATTGACTGACAAACAAATTCCTGAAAATTTAAAATAATTTTAGAAATTAGAAATTTTATAAATGGCCTATAGTAGGGTAGTGCAGAAAAAAGGATTGATTTAAATGGATAGTGAATTAAGATAAATGGCGGAGGACGAGATATGTCAAATTGATGAAATTAATCGGTTTTTATCGGCAACAAGGGCCAAAGGGGTCCACGCCCAGCTCACTACGTCATGTCGTAAAAGTATTATTGTACGACATAAGCTATATGTATTCCCTACCTCCTAAGAAGGAGTAGTAAACTATCCTCACATCTTATAAAGAGTTGCTTAAATTGCATTTTCAGGGCAATCGACCAACAGTTCCCATCACTTACAAGGGGACTCCCCCTGGATGGCTCTTCCTCGAACCTTGCCAAACCGTGAAACATCTGTTAGCAATTGCAGTCCTTAATTGAAAAAATAGAGGCTAGTTATATCATCTCATTTTAGACTGATATGGTAATCTAAATTACGTTTTTTTGCCTCAAAATCTGATAAATTCGTAACTCTCGTCAGAGGATAGACACCGAGAAAGAATGTGTTCGTATTTTTTTCGTTTAGGCAACGCTTCGTGCCTGGACAGGCACGAACTACGCACGGACTATGCCTTCCACTCGAGTGGAGAACCGTGAAAAGTCGGCTCTACTCGGAGAGTGAATTCTGAGGCTAAATTGAGGCCGGTGAAACGTTCGT
>JBGOVI010000023.1:0-11077 GCA_041478035.1 Patescibacteria group bacterium | reverse complement strand
TTATTTTTCTTAAAATCTGTAAGAAGAAAAGTATAATAGAAAACTGCAAAAGGCAAGAAAATTAAACTTTTAATTAGCCCTCTATAATTACCAATTATGTCCAGGATAAACGGTATTGTGTACATTTTGTCAGTTTGAGAATCAACTAGGCGGACAAAATTGCTATTGTTTGTAGCGAAAAAAATCTTATTTTGGGATTTATTAAATTCAGAAATAAGATTAAACATAAAATTTTCCGCTCCTCCAATTCCAGGGGCTTGATGAATAATACCAATTTTCAGTCTTTTACTTTTGAACTTTTCTTTCCTTGCTTTTACCAGAAAATTTGTTTCATCATTTTGAAAATCTAAAACCGTAAAGCCGATCTTTTTGAGGAGATGCGATAGAGAAGCTTTGGTATAAGCAAATTTATGAGAACCAAATTCTCCTGCTTCTTCAGTGCTCCCGTAGAGAAAATGAATCAACACCAAGGGATCGCTTTTGAATTTGTAATAAATAGACTCTGTATTGGGTGTTCTAATTCCTAAAACTCCCCCTACTTTTAAAGTTCTATAGCACTCCTTTAAAAATTTTTCTCCATCTTGCTTAGTAAAATGCTCCAAGATATCAAAGGCTTTTATTTTCTCAACAGACTGGCTCTCAAATGGAAATTTTTTTCTAAGATCCACCACCAGATCCGGTTTAGACTCTTTTCTTATATCAACATTTATAAAGCCTTTTAGATAATCCTTACCGCTGCCTAAATTAACCTTCATATTTATTTTTTCTAAAAACCACAAAAAGAAGATAACAAATAAGAGGCACTTCCACGAGCGCTGAAATAAGGGCTGAATAAGACGCTCCAACTATGCCAAAATTAAAAGTCAGCGGAATGATTGTTAAAGAAAGCCCCAAAAATCTAACGAAAGTAATCAGAGCCACAAAGCTTTGTTTTCCCAATGACAGAAAAAGAGAAGACGTAGCCCCAAAAACTGCACGAAGAAAACCATAAACGGAAAGTATCTTTAGGGCAAGATAAGCATTAACCCAGTTTTTCCCCAAGATAAAAAGGATTATTTCTTTGGGAAATAAAAAAAATACTAAAAAAATTGGTAAGGCGACAGAAAATAATAAAAATTCAGTCTTTAAAAAAGCCTTAAAAAGTCTCTTTTTGTTGCCGGAGATTTTACTGTAAACAGGAAAAACTACGGAGTTTACAACATCGGTTACCTCAGTAACAGGAACGATTGCCAATCTGTAAGCCATTTGATAAAGACCAAGAGAGTGTATGTTTATAAGCTTGGCTACACTCACATTGTCGAGCTGGCTCGATAAAAAATCAAATATGCCAAATACTGTTACCCATCTTCCCTTATTAAAAATAATATTAAACTTACTTTTATCAAACTTAGGCTTCGGTCGGGGCTCTACGAAGATAAAAGAAAGCAATAGTTCCACTAAAACACCGAAAATTATACCTAAGATAAGCCCTATCGGAGATTTTGTTAAAAGGACGAAAAGAATTGAGAAAACTACATCCGCCAAAAGACTTGACCCATTAATGAGAAATTTTTTATGAAAATCTAGGTTTTTATCAAATTTCACCACCGATGGATTAATCATTCCGCGAAGCACTGGAACTATACTGATTAGCATAAGCAGAGTTGTAGCGTCTTGAGAATTAAAAAACGAAGAAATGAGTTGCGAACTAGAAAAAATTACACTGCCTACAACTAACCCTCTTGCAATAGAAACTATCCATGCCGTATTTATAAATTCATTAATATCTTTTTTCTCTTCCTGAATAAGAACAACATTTACGCCTGTTTCTGTAAATGTCTCAAGAGCGGCAAGAACCAAAAGGGCAATCCCGTAAACCCCAAACTGAGCAGGAGAAATAATACGAGCTAATACTATTGCTTTAATAAAAGACAACGCCCCGGTAGATGCTTTAAGAAACCCCATCCACGAAACTCCCCTTATTGTATCTTCCTTATATCCCATAATGTTTTTGTAAAACCTATGCTTGTTCCACTTAATACTGCAATATCGGCAGTAAATTGAAGGGCAGGTAAAATAACAAATGCCCTAATATCATTAACATACTTGTAGTTTTTAGCAACCGCCCAGAGCAAATAAAAAAATAGTAGGTAGTATATTATAGACAGTAGATAGGATGAGTTTGTAGTCATAAACAAGATTATCAGTAAAACACCTATTATATACCGCGCAAACAGAAATAGGGTTTGTGGTCTAAGATATCTTGCCTCACCGTCGCCTTGCGCATAATTAAAAAACTGGGATGCTGCTTTGAAAATATTTTTCCTTTGAGGCCAGTAAACTATTGCATTTTTTGCAAAGACGAATTTGAATCCGGCAGCTTCTAATTTTCTGTCAAAAATCAAATCCTCACAAGTATCTAATTCTTCAGGATATCCTCTAACTTTTTCCCAAGCGACTTTCCTAAACGCGACCGAACGAGACGACGGCAGAAATTTGCCGGGCTGAACTTGGTCAGGCATGGTACAAGTGTAAGTTGCAAGGCATTTTTCAAAAATTGAGTTCATTATAGGCTTATAAAATCCAGCGACCGCATCTATTTCTTTGTTTTCGAACGGCTTGACTATATTTTTCAACCAATTACGATCTAGGACACATCCAGCATCCGTTACCGCAATAACGTCACTTCCCGCGTGTTCGATGGCCTCATTCCTTCCAACAGATCTGTTCCCTCTCTTCTTTATAATTTTTAACTTAGAACTGTAACTTTGAACTTTTAACTTTAAACTTTTAACTTTGTCTACAGTGCTATCGGTTGAACCTCCATCCACAATTACCATCTCATCAGGCATCTTTGTTTGTCGAAAAACCGATTTAAGAAAGGTTTCGATCGACGCTTCTTCATTCAAAACCGTAGTGACAAGTGAAATTTTTATTTTTTCCATAATTTTAAGTAAGTTTCGACCACTTTACTCCAGCTTTGAGATTTCACCCATTCGTATCCTAGGTTAGCTTGCCGTTGTTCAATATTTTTGTTCGAGTAAAAATACTGCACCTTCGAAGCTAACTCCTTTGGATTCTTAGATATATTTATAAAACTTTTAAACGGCGTGATCTCGAGATAATCTTTTTTGAGTGGATTGTCATAGACTGCAAAAACCATTTTTTTGGCTGCCAATGACTCAAGAATAGATAAATACCCGGAAACAAATGAGTATCTGAATTCGATCAGGTGTTTTGTAACTATAGGGTCATTATTTACCAGTTCCAGTGAAAAATTCGGGATTTTTGCTCTTATGAGAGCTGCTGCCTTAAGATACGTACTAATACTCGTCTTGTCACCAAGTCTCTCGAAACAAATCGCTTTTGGTGCACTTATTTTTTTTGTTTTTCGCGGAACATCAACGCCGCCATAAATTACATAGTCGGAATTTGCTCCATACCATTTTTTTATAAAACTCCCAACAGAAATTGTCCCGTGAGATAAAAGCTCCGAAATTTTTCTAATAATAATTTCTTTTTTTGTGACAGGAAAACCCTCATAACCATGAAACGTTGTAAATACTTTTTTCCCGGGAAATAAAAAGCGAAAAGGCAAGTACCAAAAGAAAACATCGTGGCAATGGACTATGTCTGCATCCCTAATCTCGCGAGTGATCCCTAACATCCCTAGCCAAATTCTAAACTTTTTAAACCTGTTGTCAGCACCCACATTTAACCTATGAATCCTGATTTTATTACGTTCAAAATATGCAATTCGGGTTGATTTGACGGGCTGTTTTGATTTGATATACTGTGTATCACTTTGATCTACTGAGTGATAATTTTCTGCAACTACCGTGATATTATGTCCCCTTGCAACCAATCTCTTTGAAACTTCCAGAACATGTTTTTCTACTCCGCCAATTTCAGGATAAAATCTTCTCGTCAAAAATAAAACCTTCATAGAATTAAATTATTAAATTGCAATATTGTTAAATTGCTTAGAGATTGGTGGCCGATGAGGGATTCGAACCCGCGACTTTTGCAATGTGAATGCAACGCTCTACCAACTGAGCTAATCGGCCGATATGTTCCACATTTTACCAAACTAACCCCTTACTTGCCACTTGAAAATCGATTGTTTTTACTGGACAATAGATCCGTGTCAATTTTCAGAAAAATCTACTCTATTTTAATCGATCTTGTCGAGACATTAGTAATTGCAGGTGCGGTTTTTGTAGTAATCTACGCTTTTTTGTTTCGTCCTTTCCAAGTCAACGGCCAATCCATGTACCCAAATTACCACAATGGTGAATATATTTTGACTAACCTTATCTCCCTTCGCCTTTCAAAGATCAACCGTGGTGATGTAATAGTTTTCCAGGCACCAGCTGACCGCGAGAAGGACTTTATTAAAAGAGTTATCGGCCTTCCGGGAGATACGATCGGGTTAAAAGACGGTTCGGTTTACTTGAACGGCAAAAAGCTTGATGAATCAGCCTATTTAGCATCAGATGTTAAAACTTATGGTGGAGCATTTTTGTCCGATGGTAGGGATTTAACAGTAACAGAGGATAACTACTTTGTCTTAGGCGATAATAGGGCATTCTCTTCAGATTCAAGAGAATGGGGATTCGTATCTCATGATAAGATTATCGGAAAATCTTTTTTCGTCTATTGGCCGCCAGGAAATGCAAGGATAGTCAAGCAGGGGAAATACAACATTAATTAGGCAGCGGCAAGCAACTCTGAAATTTCTTTAAGCTTAGGCGTAGTGTCGGAAGGATCTCCGTTGATTTCAATAAGTGCTCTTGCCTTTTTTTGCGTCTGATCGAACTGAACTTTTGAATACCCCTTCTTCGCAAGGAGCACTTTTGCCATTTCGTCTAACTCCGGTATGTAAAGCTTGTCGCGCTTTTTGTGGGGCTCTTTTTGCTGGACCTCGCTTTTGAGCTGCCTTGCTACTTCTTCTGCGCCCCTGACCGAAATTCCTTCAACTAAAATTTTCTTGAAAGCCTGAAGCATTAGTTTTTGATCACCAATTGAGATCAAGGGGCGGACGTGGCCTTCCGTAATAACTCCTGCTGCGAGCGCATCTTTGATTGCATCGGGAAGAGTAAGAAGACGGATTGTGTTTGAGATGTAGGGAAGACTTTTCCCGACCCTCTTTGCAACCTCAGTAACCGAAATTCCAAATTCATCGATCAGCCTTTTGTAAGCTTGTGCGCGCTCAACGGGGTTGAGATCTTCGCGCTGGACATTTTCTACTATTGACATCTCAAGCATCCCCTGAGGAGTCGTTTCTCTTAAAATTACCGGAACTTTAACTAAGCCCAAGATCCGGGACGCGCGCCATCTCCTCTCGCCCGCGATAATTTGATACCCGGCAGGCGTTTTGGCAACCACTATCGGCTCAAGAATCCCCTGCTCTCGAATTGAATTAACAAGGTCCGTCAAAGATTCGGGAGAAATCAAGCCACGCGGCTGCAAGGGATTGGGTTGGAGCACTGTTGTCTCAAGTTCTATTACTCGGTCGAGAGCGTCATCCATTGTGTTTTATTACTTTGCACCAGGCAGATTCATAACTTGAATGTATTTTTTTCCCCGTAACGTCTTAAAATCGACAACTCCGTTTTTTGCCGCAAATATTGTGTAATCACGGCCCATTGAAACGCCGTCCCCGGGAAACATTTTTGTTCCACGTTGTCTTAAGATTATGTTACCTGCCACAACTTTTTCTCCACCATAAACTTTAACTCCGAGTCTTTTAGAAATCGAGTCGCGGTTTCCTCTTACTGCTCCTTGTGATTTTGTATGCGCCATATGGTAATTAAATCAAATATTAAATATCAAAAATAAAATACTTGTACTTTTTGTGAAAAACGAGATTATTGTAACGTTCCATTTCACATATGTCAAGAGTATATAAATAGATCAAGTCCCACTTTACTTTTTTGCAACTTTGGCTGTGACTTTAGGTTGAGGAGAAATTTTTCCAATCTGGACGCGAGTTAAAGACGGGCGAAATCCAATTACTCTTCTATGTCGGGATTTTGCCGTAAATCTGGCGACGCGGATTTTTTTACCCCGAGCCTGCTCTAAAATTTTTCCTTCTACCGTGATTCCAGCTACATAAGGCTTACCTATTTTTACATCGTCATCAACAATGTGAAGAAGAACCTTTTCAAACGTAACAGAGCCATTTGAGCTATCTATTCTGTCAATCTCAATTACGTCTCCCGGCTTAACCCTGTATTGCTTTCCGCCTGTTTCGATCGCTACGTATTCCATGTAATGAAAGGTATTTTAACAGATCATCTAGGAGATCTCAAGCACGTGGTGTCGTGTATTGTCAAATCTAATTGATGAAACTATTCCAAGAAGGATAAAAGAAGTTAAAAGGGAACTTCCTCCATACGATGCGAAAGGTAGAGTTACGCCTACAATCGGAATTATTCCAATGTTCATGCCAATGTTAAGAAAAATATGAGTCAGAAGCAAAAAATAAAATCCAAGAAGCACGATGCGGGAAAATTCATCAGAGAGGTTCATTGCAATTCTGTAGATGTTATACAAAAGAAAAACGTACAAAGCAATCAAGATGAATGCGCCAAAAAAACCAAGACTCTCTGAGATTGTCGCAAAAATAAAATCGGTATGCCGCTCGGGCAGAAACTTAAGTATCGACTGCGTTGCCTGGCCGAATCCCTTCCCAAAAAATCCCCCGCTGCCGATTGAAATTAATGATTGAACAGCATTGTAGGAAGTCCCGAAAGGATCAGCCGAGGGGTTCAGAAAAGTTAAGAGACGCGCCTTTTGATAATCATGAAGTAGGCTGAGAATAAAAGGGAAAGGAAGTGCAGCGGACGCGAAAAGCGTCAAAAAATATCTAACGGGAAAACCTGCTGAAAAAAGCATAAAAAGAAGTACTATCAAATAAATCATCGCGTTCCCAAGATCGGGCTGTTTTAGTGTTAAGAAAAAAATCGGTGCGAGAAGCAAAAACGCTTTGATAAACTTTCCGAACGATCGATCTTCATTTCCCGTTATATACTGCGCTACGAAAATGATAAAAAATGGCTTTATAATTTCTGAGAATTGGAATCTTATTCCAAAAATGTCAATCCAGCGAACCGCACCCCGTGCTTCTATCCCGATTAAAAACAACACCAAAAGTGATGCGACCATAAAAAAATAAAGATATTTTGAATAAAAACCAAATATTTTATAATCAATGTTGAGAAAAATAAGATAGGCAAGTAGTGAAGCCGCTAAAAAGAAGAGCTGTTGTCTTGCAATTGATGGGTCAATTGAGTAAAAAACGGATAATGAAAGCGCCACAATTAAAACCCCGGGCAGAAGAATTGAAAGCGCAAGACGATTTACAGAAAATTTATGCATTCAGGCGTTTTACTTTGAATTCGACAGCTTTTGTAAGATTGCGAACTAGGGCTTTGCGTTTTATTTCGGATTCGAACGAGGATGGCCACGATTCGATTTCAACGTCAACTTTCTCATCTAGCGCCGTCCCAAGATTTTTGCGCTCTCCCTGAATTTTTCGAACAATTTCCCGCGCCTCACCTGCCGCCAAATTTTGGTTTTTCGAACCGACGTCTCCGTCTACTTTGTAATTATCTGCTTTTCCTCCGAATTTAAGTTCCTCTACGTTCGTTTCGTCGCGAACAATTTTTGATATTTCCTCCGAAAGTTCGCTTGGACCTTCGTAGGACATCACTTTCAGAGGGATACGAACGGGTATATTGTTAGTTTTACGAACCATATGAACTAGTGAAGCAATTTCCATTGCGCTTTTCATTTCCCGCTCGACCTTCTCATCGATTGTCTTCTCCTCGAATTGGGGCCAATCGGCAAGATGAACAGATTCCACGGCCGTTAAATTCCTGTAAATCTCTTCAGACACGAATGGAATTATAGGTGCGGCAATTTTAGTAAGCGAAATTAAAACTTGGTAAGCTGTGGCATAAAAGGCGTTTTTATCTTCTTCATCTTCAGCAGCCGGCCCCACGCGATCACGCGACCTACGAATGTACCAAGTCGATAAAGAAGTCACGAATTCCTGAACTTTGGTGACTGCCGTAACTGTATCATACTTATCAAGTGCTTCCGTTACTTCACGAATCAACCGATGCGTTAACGAAACTATCCATCTATCCAAAACATTCGAACTTGATTCGTGATTCACGCTTCTCGATTCCCACCCATCAATGTTTGCGTAGCTCACAAAGAAGTTGTAGACGTTCCAAAGGATAAGTAGTGTTCCCCGGACTTGCTGGCGGTAATTTTCCTCGGAAATTAAAATATCCTCACCTCTCATGACCGGTGAGCCCATAAGGTATAGCCTTAGTGCGTCTCCACCGTATGTTTCAAGCAGTTTCGCGGGGTCCGGGTAGTTACCATAGTTCTTACTCATCTTGCGCCCGTCCGTGCCCAAAATAACCCCGGTTACCGCGACATTTTTGAATGCCGGCGATTTGTAAAGTGCGGCACCAATGGCATGAAGTACGTAAAACCACGCCCTGATCTGCCCGGTATATTCTTCAATAAAGTCCGGCGGAAAGAAATCTTCCAGTTTTTGTCCGCCAGCTGGCGGATTGTCGAAGGGAAAGTGCCGTTCGGCAAAAGAAGCCGAACCCGCCTCGATCCATGAATCCAGGACCTCGGGTGTCCTCTTTGCTTTTCTACCACATTTCTTACAAGTAATTTGAACCTCATCTATCCCAGGTTTGTGCAAATCGGAGATTTTCGAGTCCGAAGCCTCCTCAAGTTCTGCAATCGAACCCGGAACGAAACGTTCACTGCACTCACACTCCCAAACAGGCACGGGAGAACCCCAATAGCGGTTGCGTGAGATATTCCAGTCAGGTGCCGCCTCAAGACTTTTTAAAAACCGCCCGTACTTAAAATGCGCGGGGAACCAATTTACTTCTTCATTTGTTTTCTTCATCAAGGATTTAAGCTTTTGAATGTTGACGAACCACGCGTCGATCGGTGCGTAATAGAGACGCGTTGCGCATCTCCAACATATCGGAACGTTGTGTAAAACCTCCTCATCCTTATAGATAAGACCGCGCGAAGCCAAATCTTCATTCACCGCGCGATTTGCCTTAAGATAATACATTCCGCCAAACTTGGGAACATCAGGCTTTATATTTCCTTCCTCATCCAAATGCATTTCAATATGAATATTTTCTTCTTTCATTGCAGCAAGATCCTCTTCTCCGTAAGCCGCAATTGTGACGACGCCCGTACCTTCATCAGCCGTGACAAAGTCTCCGGCAATTATTTCGAACGCTTTCTCGCCCGGCTCAATCCTGTAGTAATCGTAGTGCGGCTCAAACTTCCTCCCGACCAGTTTCTCTCCTCTAAGCTCTTCAATTGTTTCGTATGGCATATCAATCACGCGCGCAATTGTAGGTTTTGCAATTATGTAGCTTTCGCCGTCCTTTCGAACCTTAACATAGATAAGTTCGGGGTTCACAGCTAAAGCAGGCGTAACTATTTTGTTCCATGGAGTTGTTGACCAAGCTAAAATGAACGTATCATCCTCACCCTCGAGTTTGTATTTATAAGTAGTAGCGTCGTCTTTGATTTCTTTGTAGCTGTTATCAAGCGCCGTCTCAAAATTTGAGATTGGAGTTGCGCAGTGGGGACAGTAAAGAGTGACTCGAAAGCCTTTATAAATAAATCCTGCCTCATACATTTGCTTAAATACCCACATAACTGACTCCATATAGTCAAGGTCCCAAGTCCTGTAGGCATTTTTAAAATCCACCCAACGGCCAATGTGATCAACGTACCATTCCCACTCGGCAGAAACGTCATTAACATATTTTTTACATTCATCGATGAACTTTTTGACGCCGATTTTCTCTTCTATTTCGCGTTTTGACTTGATTCCCAAGGCTGTTTCTACTTTGTTTTCAATAGGTAAACCATGACCATCCCATCCCCAAACGCGTTCGACACGATATCCCTTCATTGTCCAGTAGCGGCCAAAAAGGTCTTTTGGAAGGCTCGAAAGAAGCGTCCCATAGTGGGGCATTCCAGTCACAAACGGCGGCCCATCAAGAAATGTCCATCGCTTATCTTTTGGCCGCGCTTCAACTGACTTCTCAAAGATTTTATTTTTCTTCCAGTACTCAATCAGCTCCTTTTCGAGTTTTGGAAAATCAACATTCGGCGAAACGGGTTTGAACTCCGTTAGAGATTTTTTAGAGCTTTGTTTATTTTTCATAAACATACAAACCCCATTATCTCTAACGGGGTAAATGCCATATTTTTTTGATTTTAGCCTAAACAAATAATATATTCAAGCACAAATAAACTCTAAAAGCCGCATATTAACGCTAAAATTACTTAACTAAATGGTTAAATAATAGGTCGAGATCTAAATTCTGAATAAAATATTGACTCAGTGACAAATATAATTATTTGAGTAAAATATATGTTCGAGTAAAAATAATTTGAAGCTAAAAAATGGTTTTAACCTCAAATTTTATCATAGCTTCTCTTAAATCTCTAAGAGGTAAACCTATTGCGCTAAAGAAATCGCCGCTGACTTCTTTGACAAATATCCCTCCTCTTTCATTTACTGCATAAGAACCAGCATGGCCCATTGGTTCGCCAGTTTTTACGTAGGCTTCTATTTCCTTATTGGTTAATTTTTTCATTTTGACGACTAATTCTGCCGATTTTGTTATTTTTCTGCCGGAATGAACATCAATAACTGTTAAACCGGTAATTATCGTGTGTTTCGTCCCGCTCAAAAGCTTAAGGGTTTTTTCTGCATCTCTTTTGTCCTTAGGTTTTCCGATAATTTTTTTCCCTAGAACAACCACTGTATCGCCACCAATTACAATAGCGTTTTTGAATCGCTTGGCAACTACTCTTGCTTTTTCATATGATAAGCGTTCGACCAGCTTCTTAGGATCTTTCGTTTTAATCGAACTTTCATCAAAATCACTAGCCACTATCTCAAATGGAACTCCCAAAAGTTTCATAAGCTCGTGTCTTCTTGGAGAATTAGATGCAAGGATTACCTTTTTCACGGTCTTGATTATATAATATAAGGGTAACTATGCGCTACTTTGATTTG
>JBGOVI010000052.1:0-6088 GCA_041478035.1 Patescibacteria group bacterium | reverse complement strand
GTTTTTAAAATGCGTAATGTCGGTAATAGAGACTCCACTTGTCTACCTCGGAGTTCACTGGTTAAAAACTAATAACTAATAACTTATAACTTGTATGAAAATTATAATGGTTGCGGTGGTTTCGGCTAATGGAAAGTCAACCCTTGGTTCGAATCCAAATATTTACGAATGGACCTCCAAGGAAGACCAGGATTTCTACTTTGCGTTTCTTAACAAGTCTAAATTAATTGTGATGGGAAGTTCTACTTATAAGGCAGCAAAGCACCTAATAAAACTCAAAAAGGGCACGTTAAGAATTGTCCTGACCCGGACTCCCGAAAAATATGAAAACGAACAAAAGAGTGGAATGCTCGAGTTTAGTTCAGAAACTCCCTCAGAACTTGTTTCTCGCCTCAAAAAAAAATATAACGAACTCACCCTAGTTGGAGGATCGGATGTTTTCTCATCTTTTGCGAAAGAGGATTTGATAGACAAAATTTATTTAACTGTCGAACCAGTCGTGTTCGGACAGGGCAAGGACTTATTCCTCGAGGGTGATTTTGCTATGAAATTAAAGCTCGAATCGATTGAGAAACTTAACGAAAAAGGAACTCTTCTGTTAAAATATAGTGTTAAAAAATGAAAATCAAAGCTGTCAAAACTCACAAAATCACAAAAAACGACCAGGATTTATTGGTAGTCCTCGATCGATACCTTCTAAAACTTGAAGAAGGGTCGATTGTTGCCGTGACGTCAAAGATTGTTGCGATTTGCGAAGGGCGGACTGTTCCAGTTTCTGAAACGAACAAAGACGAACTTATAAAACAGGAGGCAGATTTGTATTTACCTAAAGAAGAAAACAGATACAATCTGTATTTGACTATCAAGAACAATTTGCTTGCAGTATCGGCAGGCATTGATGAATCAAATGCAGACGGTAACTACGTTTTGTGGCCTAAAGATCCGCAGGCAAGTGCAAATAAGGTTCGCGAGCATTTGGCAAAAAAATTCGGACTCAAAAAAATCGGAGTTATTATCACTGACAGTAAAACGACGCCACTTAGGTGGGGCGTGATTGGTGCCGCGATCGCTCACAGCGGTTTTTCAGCTTTGAAAGATTTAATAGGAAGTGAAGATTTATTCGGCCGAAAATTAAAAATGACAAAAGTTTCAGTTATGGACGGGTTGGCCGCTTCGGCCGTTCTTGTGATGGGTGAAGGGAGAGAGCAGACACCAATTGCTGTTATTTCCGACGTGCCGTTTGTCAATTTCCAGGATAGAAACCCAACGGAACAAGAGCTAGACGCCCTTAAAATCGCGATCGAAGATGACGTCTACGCGCCGTTTCTCAAAGGGGCTAACTTTCGAAGAGGAGGAAAATGAAAAAAATTCTGCTTTCTACTTTTGTCATCCTTGCATATGCCGGGTATGTTATTCATCAAAAAACAGAGCAAAGCAATATTAGAGTTATTCCGCCGCGCTTGCCCTCCAACAGTTTTAGTTCTCTTAAAAGTCCAATTCCGACCCCTCGACAAAGTTCCCCTCAATATAAAGACGGAACATTTACCGGCGTTGTGACTGACGCGTTTTACGGTCCATATCAAGTCCAGGCGGTTATCTCCGGTGGAAAAATAGTTGATATAATTTTTTTGCAGTATCCAAACGATAGACGAACCTCAATTGAAATCAATACCCAGGCAATGCCGTATCTTCGCCAAGAGGCAATACAATCTCAAAGCGCAAACGTAGACATAGTGACAGGTGCAACGCAATCAAGTCTTGCATTTCGCCAGTCTCTCCAATCGGCCTTGTCGAAAGCAATTTAATGAAGCAGACAAAAATCCTCATGGGGATGCCAATTTCGCTTGAGATAATCAAGTGTTTTGACAAAAAAGTTTTCGATCGAGTTTTTGACTATTTTGGGGATGTTGACCACCGTTTCAGCACGTATAAAAAAGATAGTGAGATTTCAAAAATAAACAGGGGAGAACTCCATAGAAAAGATTTTAGCCCTAAGGTCCGAGAAGTTTTTAAGTTAGCCGAGCAAACAAAAAAAGAAACGGGAGGATATTTTAATATTGCTCGGCCGGATGAAAAAATAGATCCGTCAGGGATTGTTAAAGGTTGGGCCATTTTTAACGCGGCAAAAATATTAAAACGTTATGGCTTTAAAAATTTTTACGTGGAGGCGGGAGGGGACGTTGAGGTTTCGGGTTTGAAAAATAAAAAAAAATGGAGAGTAGGGATTAAAAATCCGTTTAACGTCGAGGAGATCGTTAAAATGATAGAAGTTTCAAGCTGTGGAGTTGCAACATCGGGAAATTACGCACGAGGAGAGCATATATATAATCCCAAAACGCAACTTCAAGCAAATGAAATTGCAAGTATAACAATTATTGGGCCGAATGCTTATGAGGCAGACCGGTTTGCCACAGCGGCATTTGCCATGGGGGGAAAGGGAATTGAATTTATTGCGCGACAGAGGGGGCTAGAAGGGTATATGATAGACAATGGAGGAATCGCCACTGTGACGCCCGGATTCGATAAATATGAATTACATCGATAATTTTTTAAATCAGATCACGATGTACCGTTTGGTATTTTATTATTTGATTTTTCTTGTTTTCGTCGCAATAATTTATGCATTTCTTGGAATTTTGTCCTTTAACGCGATTTCATTAATAGTAACAGCATTAATTTTTGTTATTGTTTGTTATACAACTAATAAAATTTTTGCCGTAATATTTAAAGTGCCTGCCAACATTGAGTCCGTATATATTACGGCGTTGATTTTAACGCTTATCGTCACACCAATCGGAAATATTCACGATCTCCCAATTATTTTCTGGATGTCGGTCTTGGCAATGGCGTCAAAATATATACTCGCTATAAATAAAAAGCACATTTTTAATCCGGCAGCTGCGGTAGTTGTTTTGACTTCCGCAACACAAGTCGGCGCAGCGTCTTGGTGGATTGGAACTTTTCCAATGCTGCCTTTTATACTTCTTGGTCTTTTGATTGTCAGAAAAATAAGAAGATTTAATTTGGTGTTTTATTTTTTCGTTACGGCTTTAACGACAATTCTCCTCTCAAGTATTTTAAGAGGGAGCAATCCTTTGGGTGCCTTGCGCGCAACATTCTCAGAATCGCCAATACTTTTCTTTGCGTTTATTATGCTCACGGAACCGTTAACGACACCCCCCACAAAAACTTTACAAGGGATTTACGGCGCTCTTATCGGGTTTTTATTTTCACCACAGTTGACGTTTGTGGGATTTTATACGACACCTGAGATAGCACTTGTAATCGGCAATGTATTTTCATACATCGTTAGTCCTAAGCAAAAAATTATCCTCAAACTTTCAGAAAAATTTGCAACAGGGCGGGATTTAATGGATTTTGTTTTCGCTCGGCCGCAAAATTTTTCATTCACACCTGGGCAATACATGGAATGGACGCTTGCACATCAAAAAGTGGATTCCCGCGGGAATAGGAGATTTTTTACAATTGCCGCATCTCCGACTGAGGATACGATTAGATTAGGGGTTCGTTTTTCGCAAAACGGAAGCAGTTTCAAGCGAGCGCTTTTGGATTTATCTAATTCTCAAACAACAGCCGCAGGACAACTTTCCGGAGATTTTGTTTTGCCAGGGGACAGTTCGAAAAAACTCGTTTTTATTGCGGGTGGAATAGGGATAACTCCCTTTAGATCAATGATAAAATATATAATCGACAAAAATGAAAAACGCGATATAGTTTTATTCTACGCAAATAAAACCGCGGACGAAATTGTTTATAAAGAAATCTTTGATGAAGCAGAAAAAAAGTTTGGGCTGAAAACTATTTATGTTTTAGAGCACTTGAATTCTGAGACCATTAAACAAGAAGTGCCGGATTTTTCCGATAGAGCCTTTTACTTGTCAGGCCCACACGCAATGGTCGACGCATATAAATTAGTTTTAAAAGAGATGAAAGTTCCATCAAGTCAAATCATAACCGACTACTTCCCTGGGTATGTTTAAACGATTTCTTTTATTCCTTCCCGGAAAGCAACACCTGAGAGAAATAGCGCCATCGCCTGATCTGCCCACCACCAGCCGAAGAGAGTGTTAAGCACAAGTCCCACAATAACCGTTCCGGCAAGCGCTCCGTCAATCAGCGTGAATTTAGCATCTGCCAGGACGGTTGCGCTTTTCATTTTTTCGCCGACGTTTTTCTTTGAAAATCCAAGCGCCCCCATACCTATGACGGTTACCGCAAGAAGTATAATACCAGCATAAGACCTGTCCGCATGGTGGGAAGAGAGCAAACTTTGGGCCGCGTCAATAAAAATGTAAGCTGAAACAACAAGATACGCGCTTCCTATAAGTTTCAACGCAATTTTTTCACTGTTTTTATGTGCGCCTTTTAAATCCCAGACAACAAGGCCTGAGGAAAAAACCTCAATACTTGACTCAAGCCCGTATGCAAAAAGCGAAACAGAGCTTGTTAGGAGCCCGACAACCACACAAAGCAATCCCTCGACAACATTCCAGACAATTGTTATGTATTCAAGGAGCAAAGCTCTTTTCCTTAGCCGATCCGAATTTTCCACAATCTTTATTGTAGAGCATTTATAAAAAGTTTTCACGAAAGCCTTAAGCCCGGAAAAGAAAGAAAAATGCTAATTGAGAAGTTGACTTCTGTTTTTGATACATCTATTCTAATTAGTGTGGGGTTTTCTTTGAGAACGTTCGCAATTATTTTACTAGTCGGATTTGTTGTGGGAATTATCTTGTTTTTTTGGTCGGGGCAAAAAAAACGAGAAAATTTACAGAATCCACTTTTCATTCAAACAAAAGTTCAAGGTTCAGATACCCAGCCGGGCGGTGAAGCTTCAAAGGAAACAACTGAAGTTCATTCTCCTGATGGGAAAATGAAGATTTCCATGCAAGAGACTTTAATTGGGGAAATTGCCTCGTACGTTTTTTTAGTTTCTGAGATTTCCGGAGGAAATAATATTGAGATTTTTAGTAAAACGCTTACCAATGGAAGGATGGAGCTTTCCAAAAACAGCTGGTCGCCCGACAATAAATATGTGTTCCTGCGCGAAAAAGAGAGCGAACAGACCCAATATTATGTTTTTAGGGCAGACGGGAACGCATTTTCAAATGGAGAAAAGCATATAGATGTTGTATCTGTTTTTGAAAGTAAAAAAACAGGAGCCGTACTATCAGATGTAACAGGATGGGATTCGCCCACGCTCCTGCATTTATTAACGAATGCCAAAAGCGGAGAAGAAATGAATTACTGGTTTGAAATCCCCTCAAAGGCGCTAATAAGACTTGCAAGCCGTTAATTGGTCTCTGCGGCGGTTATTGAAAGCTTATCGTGGTCAACTTTAAACTCAAAAGCGACTTCGTGGCCCAGGTTGTTTGTGATATATAGATTTTGTGCTTCATTGGAAGCGCTTTTTCCGGGATAATTATAGATAGAAACGCCATATTGTGCCGGGACTTCAGGAACAGGCGCAAAATCGTGCCTTGTTGGTGCCAGAGCTTTTAGTCCTGCGTCTTTTGCAACCCAGTAGAGAAGTGAGGCCAAATGACAAACGCCGTCTCCTACCAAGTATCCATCAGATTTAAACCCTTCGGCTGAATTAAAGTGGGCGCCCGTGGATTTTGTCACTTTTCCTTGATATTCGGGTAAAACGTCGTCGTGAAAGGCAAAAGTTTCGCCCGGTTTTAAGACAAGTTTATATTCAGCTAGGTGATCGATATTGCTCCAGTCTATTTTTGCAGGGTTTATCTGTTTTCCTGCGGCGTAATTTAAAGCAAGTAAGATATTGTCACGGAATACGTCGTTAACGAACGAATTTCCATATCTTTTATCCAAAGAAAATTCATGCTTGGCCAGATACTGTCCAGTATCTGGTGAGGCAAGCGGAGCAGGAGTGGCTGAAAAAGGAGTCTTATTAAAAGACGACAAAAATAGTAATACAAAAAGAAAATGAAACATAAGTTAGCAATTATACCAAACTATAGGACTAAAGTCAACTTACGGAGACCTTTACTTCTTGTTTCCCTTGTTCTACTATTTATCTATGGCTGGAAAGAAAAAAACCGGCAAG
>JBGOVI010000060.1:0-4654 GCA_041478035.1 Patescibacteria group bacterium | reverse complement strand
CCATATTCACCTTTGTTAACATCGCTCGCAAGACCCTTAATAAAACAAAATCTTGCGGGCCTTGGCAAATATAAGATTAAAAATGTTGATATAAATGGAGGTTTTGTT
Source organism: Patescibacteria group bacterium (assembly GCA_041478035.1). Classification (GTDB taxonomy): domain Bacteria; phylum Patescibacteriota; class Microgenomatia; order Levybacterales; family GWA1-39-11; genus GWA1-39-11. The sequence goes on along the minus strand of JBGOVI010000060.1, from coordinate 4,546 downwards.
CGTTCGCTAACGTTGGTCTTAGTAAGCGACCCGAGCTTTAGAAAAGTTATCTCATTTTACCCTACGGAAGACGCGCTTAAAAATTCCTATACGCTGGGGGATATAGATATTGCACACGGGGTTCAAAATACAAACTTCAAAAACTCAAGCCTCTATTCCTGGACCAACACAAAGGTATTAAAAGATAAAAGCTATAAAGTTCTCGTCACGATTTTTTATAATACAGAAGACAAAAATCTCTCAGACAAAAAAGTAAGACAGGCGCTTTCATACGCAGTGCCGGCACACTTTACCCAGGGTGAGAGGGCATATTCTCCTATTCCGCCAACGTCTCTTTACTTCTCAGAGGCTCCAAACTACGGAATTTCAAATCCTGAGCTTTCAAAAAGCTTGATTTCGCAAGATTCGAACGTTAAAAAAACAGTATTTGAAGTAAGTACGACTTCTGACTTTATAGACGCCGCAAAAGTTGTGACGCAAGCATGGAATAAAATCGGACTCAAGACAAAAATCAAAACGGTCGACGAACTCCCAAGATCGTTTCAAATTCTTATCTATCCAATAAAACTTCCGGAGGACCCGGACCAATACACTCTTTGGCATTCAAATCAAATCGACAATATTACAAAATATAAGAACCTAAAGATCGATAAACTTCTTGAAGACGGCAGGTCGGTCAGCGACGTTGAACAAAGACTCGCAATATATTCAGACTTTCAAAAATACCTAATAGATGATGCTCCTGCGACTTTTTTATATTTTCCTAACTATTACACCCTGCGGCGAAGATAGATTACTGATTTCTTTTTAGGCAGCGTTCACTAATCAGCTAGACAGTATGAACGCTGCACAAAGTGCCGTAGCCATAAATAATCATGGAAATTATTTATGGACGAGCACTTAGCAAAGACAATAAAATCTCCGTATTCGTATAACAAAATATAATTATTATCGTACTTTAGTTGGGACGCAAGCTTTTTTTGAAATTCAAGTGAAGGTTGAGCAAAACTATCATTCAAGAGGAACGCAACAATATCTGCCTTATCAATGCCGTAGGGAATCGTATAGATGTTCTGCCTGTGGGATAGGTGACTTCCTATATTGTTGGATGCTGCGACGCTAAACCTTGCTGGAATGCGCTTCAAAAATGAGTCAATAGTTGCTCTTTCTTTCACAGGATCTGTAAATACTTCGAGCGAGGGATGCAAAGTTCCCGGAAGCGCTCCATAAAGATAAGTGGCAACAAGCGTTGCAATTAAAATGAAAATTGTCAGATTACGAGCTTTTATAATTTTTAGCTTAAACGCAAGTAATCTCTTTACCCCGTAAATGCTGGATATATAAATAAACGGGATAATTGTTGCGGCATAGTGAAATGTCAAGGATTTAAGATTTTCATTTTTTGAAAGTAAGTTAATTACAAGATCCGGCGCTGAAAATATTAAATACAAAGGCGAAACTAGAGAAATAAAACCCGTTGGAAGTAGAAGTTTAAACACGTACAATAAATTTGAAATGCTTAACATCGCGCTCCCTGTCTTTACGGGATTCAAAGCCAAATTCTTAATGATTTGCGACGGTGAATCACCAAAGTCTTGAAAATAAGCCGTTGCAAAATGATGACCACTGCCTGCTTCTGGTATAAATTTTGCAATCATCAAGTAAAAAAGCACGAACGAAAGAAGTGATCCTGCAAGCCATTTTAAATTTCGCGTTCTATATGAAAGGTACGAAAACAAAAATCCTGCTATAGCAAAAACTTCTTCTTTGCAAAGTACTGCTAAAGTCAACACCATAAGCATGTAGAAATACTTTTTTTTTAGCATAAGATAGAATGTTGCAAGCAAAAACGTGGTCGCGAGTGTTATTCCATGAAAATCAAAAAGATTCTGCTTCTCAACAAACGGATTAAGGAGATACGATACGGCAAGCACCAGGGATATATATTTATCTTTTAACACAAACTCTGCGATTTTATATATAAAGTAAGCGCCGCAGCCAATGACTACCGACTGGATTAAGAGCAGCATTCTGGGATCTCGCCAAAGAAAATAGAAAGGAGCAAGTAGAACCAAGATAAAATCAGAGTGGAAGGCAAGACGCGAGACCGTATCTATACCATTGGGATCAGTTAGAACAAAAATCCTGCCGTGAATTGTGTTCCAAACAGTCTGGTCCATGTTGCCAAGGTCAAATCTTCCGGTGAAAAAATTGTTATATTTCTCAAAACTGTAATAAGTAAAATAACTGATGTAAGACGCTATTGCTGTCCAAAGCAGAATAATTGTTGTCTCTATTTTGGGCAATGTCTTTATTCTTTTGTAGATAATATACGAGACTGCAAGAAAAATGATTTCTGAAATCGTAAATGCGATTCTCGAAATAACTGCGAGTGCTGCGGCGACGCCCAAAGGAGAAAGAAAGGACAAAGCGTATGTCAGAAATGCTTCACGGATTCCAAGTCCCAAAGGCGCTATAACTACCAAGTAGCCTACGAGCCACGAGAGTACGGTAAATGATATTATCTGAAGAATATTTTGAGGATTTAAAAAGTAAAAAGATGACAAAACCAAATAATTTCCGATCCCAAAAAAAATCCAGGCAGCACACATTAAGAAAAATGCATTTGAATATTTAAACGTCTGTTTTAATTTTCCATAAAATTTAAACCAAGGATTTAACAAAAAAAATAATATTGCCAAAACAAATGCCAAAACATATAAAAATTCACCAGGGACGCTATTCCTGTTTGCAATAAAAAAAAGTGCAGGAATTGATATTAGAAGGGTTGTTACAACAAACAGAATATTTTCATAAACAATTATGCGAAATACTTTCTTTCCCGGTATTTTTTGTTTGCTAAAATTATCTATTCTCGAAGCAAAAGCTAAAATGCTTCCGGGTATATATCTTTTAAGTTCAGATATTGCAAGGAGGTAAGTTGATACTCTGACAGGGAGAGAATATCCCTCCTGCGCCAATAGTTCACGCCAGGCAAATGACCTTAAAACAAAGAACAATCCTAAAAAAAGAATGCCTATAAATCCTCCAAAGGGGTTGAAGTTTTTGAAATTGTGCAATACTTCAAACCGGCTCGAATAAATAAAATTTATGACAAAAAGAAGCGAAACAATAGTCAAGGGCACGCCTAGAAGCGTACGCAATATGTTTTTGGTATGTTTCATTACTTGTCTAATTCGAATTTGATTGGGTACTCCTCGTTAACGTTGGCGTGGAAGTTTACGATTAAGTCCGCAATGAGACCGGTAAATATCACCTGCATTCCTGCAATAACCAAAAGCACACCAAAAATCAAAAGAGGCCTGTTCCCGATCCGCTCGCCTTGAAAGTGAAGTATAGAAAGGTACGTCAAAATCACAACACCGATAAGGAATATGACGCTTCCGATTTTTCCGAAGAAATGAAGGGGGCGCCTGTTGTATTTCATAATAAAATATATAGTTATTAAGTCAGGTATATCAGTCAATATCTTGCTGAATTTATACTTTGAAATCCCGTATTTTCTTGCTCTGTGAACTATTTCACGTTCGGCGATTGTGTACCCAAGCTCGTTGGCAATTACGGGTATAAATCTATGCATTCCGCCGTAAATCTTGAGCTCGTGCGCGAGTTCGGCTCTGTATATCTTAAGGCCGCCATTGAGGTCATGGATTTTTTTTCCAAAAAGCGCTGAAACCGTGGTATTAAAAAGTGAAGACGAGGTTCTTTTAAAAATACCGTCTTTTCTGTTTTTTCTCCAGCCGGTTACGAGGTCAAAATTGCCGCGGATAAGCTTTTGATTGAGTCCTGAAATATTTGTCGGGTCGTCTTGAAGGTCGGCATCCATTGTTACGATGAATTTTCCGCTTGATTTGGCAAACCCTAACATTAGAGCAGGGGATTTGCCGAGATTTTTTCTGAATGAAAAAATCTTCATGTTGCGGTTGTCGTGTGCTAAGAGTTTGAGTATCTCAAGAGTACGGTCACTTGACCCGTCGTCGATGAAAATAATTTCGTAAGTTTTTTTTATTTTGGCAAACGCACGCTTAATATTCACAACAAGCTCACGAAGACTTTCATCCTCATTAAATACGGGAATAACTATCGAAAAATCGGCAACCATATAATATTGTCGTCCTCGACTCGATCGGGGACCCAGGATAAAATCTGGATCCCGTGTCAGGCACGGGATGACATGGATGTCATTATATCAGCCTAAGCTCAATTTATAAAGGATTACTGAAAAATCGCTGAGGTCCCCGAGAGTTTTAGTGTTTAAAGAAGAGGTGCGAACCTAGACAACCTGGAAGGTTGATTAGCTTGGAACCTACTCTTATTTAAGTGAGCCGCGAGTTGGGAAATATAAGCAAATTTCCTCTATTGCAAAAGGGGCGGGGTAAGATTATGCTATTAATAGATGTTTGCTTTAATTGTTTTAGTTGTTTTTGGGATTGGAGTTGCTTTTTTTGCTACACAAAATACGCAAACAATTTCTGTAACGCTTGCTAATTACCCTCTAACAGGGATTCCTCTATATATCATTGTT
>JBGOVI010000012.1:0-17813 GCA_041478035.1 Patescibacteria group bacterium | reverse complement strand
AGTGCGGATCGCCAATCGCTACAAGCTTCCCTTCATCCCCATCAGCACCTACTTCATCGGGTTCTGCGCGCCTTTGCGGCCGAACACCATAACGATTCATCTCAAACGGATGAACCGTTTCGAAATCGACGAGAAGATTCCTTATGAAAAAATTGTTCAGATAATAAAAGAGCAGAGTAATTTGATTAAAAAAATCGAGCTCCTCGACGTCTTCAAAACCAAAAAAACTTTCAGAATAATTTATCAAAGCGATAAAAAGAACTTAACAGCCGAGGATTTAGAACAAGTCCGAGAAAAAATAATCTCCGGTCTCAAAAAAGCCTTCAAGGCGGAACCTGCGTGATATAATTTGTACGTGGAAAAAAGAAGTAGAAGAGAATTCCTGTGGCTAGCCTTAGGATTAGGTTCGATAGCTGCAGAAAGCTGTGCATCCCGAAAGGTTAAGAATTCGGTAACTTCCGAACCTGCGGCCGAACCAACACCCGATCCACAAGATATAGATAGCGCAATTAGGGGGCTGAACAACCAATTTCTGCCGGAAAACTTCCAGGATATAAAAGACTGGGAGAAAATGCAAAACGCCCCACCTCTCAATCTGTGTCTCGAGTGGCCAGTATACGGACCTATCTCCTCTTATTTTAAAGTTATTCATCCACAAGGAATAGATATAGATAAATACAGAAACTCCAAGGACCGCGTGAAAGCACCCCTTGACGGAACAGTTGTTTTTGCAGGAGGAGACCCTAAAGTTTCGTTAGGAAATTTCGTGGTATTGCAGCATGAAAACGGAATATTTACTTTATATGGACACTTGCGCAAGATAGAAACGGAAGTAAATAAAAAAATAAAAACAGGTGATGAAATAGGAATTATAGGACAAACCGGCTACGCAACCGGCCCACATCTTCATTTTGAATTGAGGGCGCTTAAAAATATTGACCAATTTTCCGCCCTATCACCTTATCTTAAATATAGTGATTTATGGGAAGACGGTGAGAACAATCAGAAGTTCTACTTCTACAACCCGCTCAATTACCTGAACAGCCAACCTTTAGGTGGCGAGTGTAAACCAGTTGACCCACCGGTCTAGGGTGTGAGCGTCGGAAGGATTCCTGTCGGTAACGGTGTGGGTGTAGGGGTTGGCGTGGGCGCCGAAGTATCCGTTGGGGAACTGTATTTGTAATCTGAGACATCGTGCGGCGGATGATAAAGTCCGTCATCCTTGTGGTTTTGGTCAATCCACTGATTTATTGCATCCTGCCAGCGGTTTTTGCCATCTTGCGATACAGGATCTGACTCTTCAAATACCACGTATTCTTTGACATCGTAATCTCCGTGCGATATTTCATCTTCATTTGCCAATTTTCCATCCTGGTGTTTTGAAATCTTCAATTTCTTATAAATTGACGCTGGGGTTGTCGGCTCTGTCCCTTTGACAAAATATTCCGTACGTGTAGGCTGTCCGTCGCGCGGAAGGCCTCCTGAAAAAGCATCAACCTGGACCGCAACAACGCCGTCCGGCTTTTGCGGCTCCTCATTTGGTTTGCCCTTCAATACCGCCTGCATAATTTTATTCCAAATGGGTGTGGCGCCCGTGATTCCCGACGCAATTTTAGGATTCATGGGCGTATTATCATTATTTCCAACCCAAACCCCCACGACAAAACTCGGAGTAAATCCAACTGCCCAGTTATCGCGCTTTGAATCTGTCGTTCCGGTTTTAACAGATACGGTTTTGCCGGGAATATTCAAAAGAGAGTAGCGCCCAAATGCATCGGACCTTGCAACGTCATCGAGCAAAATATGTGAAATTAAAAATGCTATTTCGCTTGATATGACTTTATTTCCGGACGAATCTTGATGTTTGTATAAAGTCTTACCATTTGAATCTTTTACCTCAACTATCGCATACGGCTCGTGCTTTACACCACGAGCAGCATATACAGAATATGCCGTTGTCTCCTGAAGGAGAGTCGCCTCGCGCCCCCCAAGAACCAAAGATAACCCTACGTTTTTCAAGTTCTCGTCTGTCGGCTTCCAGTTATCAATTCCCATATCATACGCTTTTTGCATAACGGGCTTGATTCCGACTCTTGAGAGCATTTTGATTGCCGGAATATTAAAAGAGTTACCGAGCGCAAACCGTAATTGAACCGGGCCGCGGAATTTCCCATCGTAATTTTCCGGGATGTAAGTAGGCTGGCCTGGAACATTTGTCGGGAATTCAGTCTTTAAGTCCATAATTAGACTTGCCGGTGTATAACCCCGCTCAAACGCAACAGAATACATAATCGGCTTAAGTGATGACCCCGGTTGACGTCTTGCTGTCGCCGCATTGAAATTCCCCTCATGATCCGTGTCAAAATAGTCGTGGGATCCAACCATTGCCAGAATTGCATCCGTTTTTGGATCCAAAACAACCGCCGCGCCGTTTCCTACTCTGTAACCTTTAAGATTTTCTACCTCACTTGTGACAATATCCTCTGCTTTTTTTTCAATTTCATAATCAACAGTGGTCGTAACAGTTAGATTCCCGTTTTCAACATAAGACTCTCCATATAATTTATTTAGTTGCTCGCGAACATACTGGACAAAATGAGGGGCCTTAAGATTTCCCTGTTTTTGCGTAAATTTAAAATCGTTTACCTCGCCCATTGAATCATCAACCTGTTTTTTTGAAATCAAACCCTCGTCGTGCATCCTATTCAAAACATGGCGCGTCCTCTCAATATAAGTTTTACCCTTTCCAGCATATGGAGAATAGTAAGATGGCGCCTGGGGAAGACCGGCAAGAAATGCAGATTGCGCAAGATCCAACTCTTTTGCATGTTTGCCAAAATAGAGGTTTGATGCGGCCTCAACTCCAATGGCCGTACCACCGTATGGAACATTATTGAGATACATTTCAAGGATCTGGTCTTTTGTAAATCTCTTATCAACTTGAATCGCGAGGATTAGCTCTTTTAATTTACGCGTCAGGCTTCTTTCGGGAGATAAAAGGACGTTTTTAACTAGCTGCTGGGTAATAGTTGACCCCCCGGTAAAGCTTCGGTGCAGCAGGGGATCAATAATTAAACCGCGAACAAGACCCGTAACAGAAAACCCCTGGTTAGTATAAAAATCCTTGTCTTCTGTCACTATTGTTGCCTTTCTTAAATTTTGGGGAATGTCGTTCAGGGGAATGTATAGCCTGTTGTAATCTTTATAAATCGAATAAAGAACAATGCCTTTTTTGTCAAGAATTTTTGTAGAATCTTTTATGTTGCCGTTTGCAAGCTTTCCGGGAGTCGGCAGGTCACGTGACACCCAAAGAAAGTAGAGGAAGAAGAAGATTAGGCCGCCGATTATACCAAAAAGCGCCCAGCGCGCCAACTTACTCCAGATAAAAATGCTGTTAAACGTTCGATTGCGGCGAATGCGAGAAAGCCGCGAGGAATAATTCCCATACCTGGCCATAGGTCTAATTATAACAATTTGGCTTCTTATTGCAAAATAAGTGAGTTGAAACGTATAATAGCTTTATGGATGAGAAGATCGATCGCATTCTGATTCGGGGCGTGGCGAATATTATTCCCGGGAAGGACGAGCTTGAAAAAGCTTTAAACGAACGGAAATTGAATATTTATTTAGGAATTGACCCAACCGCGCCAAAAATTCACCTAGGACACGCCGTTCCTTTGATAAAACTGCAAAAGTTTGCAGAACTTGGGCATAACGTCACGCTTTTGATCGGCGATTTTACAGCTCTAGTGGGGGATACTTCAGATAAAGATTCTGAACGCCCGATTTTAACACCCGAGGAAATTGAAGAGAATTTTAAAACTTACAAAAAGCAGGCAGAAAAGATTTTAGATTTTTCAAAAATTAAAATCGTCCACAACAGCGAATGGCTCTCAAAACTAAATTACGGAGAACTCTTGAAAATTAAAAAATTGTTTTCGGTTAATGATTTTATCAGCCGTGAATTGATTCGAGATCGCTTGAAGGCAGATAAGACTGTTCGTCTTGACGAAACAGAATACCCAATCATGCAAGGGTACGATAGCTATTTTTTGAATACTGATCTACAAATTGGTGCAACTGATCAAACATTCAATATGCAGGTAGGACGAACGTTACAAAAAAAATTGAGGAGCAAAGAATCGTTTATTTTAGCAACGGAATTTTTGATGGGGACTGACGGACGCAAGATGAGCAAATCCTGGGGGAATGCAATTTGGCTCGACGATTCGGCAAACGACATGTACGCAAAGGTAATGGCAATAAATGACGATTTAATTATTCAATACTTTACTTTGGTGACGCGTGTTCCGAATGAAGAAATTGAAAAGTTCGGAAAAAGATTAAAAGCTGAAAATCCGATTGGAATTAAAAAGGAACTCGCGATTACGATTGTTTCAGAGCTTCATTCGGAAGATGCAGCGAAAGACGCGGCAGAAAATTTTGAGCGAACCGTTCAGAAACACGAACTCCCTGACAACATACCTGTAATAACAGTCAATTCTGGAACATCTCTTGCAACAATAGCTATGGAAAATATGGGTACCGCTAGTATGTCTGACTGGAAGAGGTTAGTTAACCAGGGAGGAGTTATGTGGGGAGAGAGTAAGTTGAACAATCCAAACGAGGAAGCAGTTGATATTCCATCAGGAGGACAAGTTCTAAAAATTGGAAAGAGAAACCCTGCATTAGTCAAAACTTCTAATGAGAGGTAAAAACGCAACGGTTGTTATCATTGACATAGGCGGGCGTGGTTCGGCCCTCGTACAGAAATATTCCCAAAGTCCTCATGTTAAGAAAATAATTGCAATCCCGGGAAATGATTTGATGCAGATAAACTCCAAAGTTTCTGTTCGTATCTTTTCAAAATTAAAAACCACCAGCGTCTCTGGAATAGTTCGAATTTGTAAGAAATACAAAGCAGATCTTATTGATGTGGCGCAAGACGATGCAGTCGAGGCGGGACTTGCAGACCGCTTGATCGAACAAGGCTTCAATGTAATTGGACCTACACGCGCCGCTGGACAAATTGAGTGGGATAAAGCATGGGCACGCGATTTCATGAAAAAGTACAAAATTCCAAGTCCTGTTTATAAAATTTTTCAATCTCAAACAGAGGGAGTTCGCTACATTAAAAAACACCCGAACAATAAATGGTTCATTAAAGCATCAGGGCTTGCCGAAGGAAAAGGTGCGATTCCGGCAGAGAATACCGAACAAGCGATTGAAGGAATAAAACAAATGTCAAAATTCGGATCATCAGGGAAAACTTTCGTCATCGAAGAATGGCTTGAGGGCGAAGAGTTTTCAATGTTTGCAATTACAGATGGCAAATCGCTTCAAATAATCGGCAGCGCGCAGGATCATAAAAGATTATACGATGGGGATATTGGGCCTAACACAGGTGGAATTGGCTGCAGTACTCCAGCGCTTATTGTTAATCGAATTATTTATAAACAGGCAAAAGAAATTATGAAAAAGGCCATACACGGATTGGCAAAAGAGGGCAGACTATACAAAGGGGTTTTATACCTTGGCGCAATAGTAGCCCGAGATAAAGTCTACGTTATAGAATTCAATGCAAGGTGGGGAAGCCCCGAGGCAGAAGTTTTGGTTCCTGGAATTAGAAATGATTTTTTCCGACTTGGAATGAGTATTGCGCAGGGTAGTTTGAGAAATTTAAAGATCAAAACAGATAACTTTGCCCGAGTAGTGGTAACGGGCTCGCTTCGCCCAGGGGAGACAACCAAACCAAGGGAATTATTTGGAATAACCGAAGTATTAAAACTTCCCGGAGTGACTATTTTTGGCACTAGAGTTACTAAGAAACACAATAGATATTTTGTTTCATCAGGTAGACTATTTCATGTTGTTGCAGAAGGCAAAACGGTTATCGAAGCGCGGCAAAAAGCATACGAAGCGATGTCGCTATTGTATATCGAGGGGAATAACTTACACTATCGAACGGACATCGGCTGGCGCGACGTCCAAAGACTCCGAAAAGAGTAGGTGCCAAGCTAGACAACCCTCCAGGTTGATTAGCTTCCAACCTCTTCTTTTCCCTAGGTGTAGCCACGAATACACCCCCCAGGTGGGTTAGATTTGACACCCAGGAAATCTTTGAATGTAAAACGCAAATCTGTTAATATATTACCCATGGAAACAATGCGGCGCCACAAGTGGATTTTTAAGGTAATTTTGGCAATTGCGACACTTGCAATTCTTGCAAGCGTTCTTATTCCCTTCCTCTCTGCGTTATAATAGGCTCTATGGATCTAAAAACTCCGCTTGCTACAATTGGCCCCGCCTTTCGCATGAAGAAAAGCCAGCTCTTAAAACTCGGGCTTGCGAGCGTTGAGGATTTATTGTTTTATACCCCTTTTAGATACGACAACAATGCTATTGTCTCAAAAATCGGCATAACGCAACGGGGCGAATCCGTAACAATCCAGGGCCAAGTCACAAAAACTTCAAACGTATTCACGAGGAACAAACTTACAATTCAGCGAATAACGGTTGAGGATGAAACTGGGGAAATAGAAGCTGTTTTTTTTAACCAAAGATTCATATTGACCAATATTCACAAAGGTAATTTTGTATCATTTGCAGGCCGCGTCGAAAAGTTTGGCAATAAAAAAACATTATCTGTGCGTTCGTACGAAGTTTTGGAAAACCAAAACTCTCCCGCGATTCATACGACAGGCCTCGTCTCTATCTATTCTGAAACTCGCGGCTTAACATCAAAATGGTTCCGGAACCGCATTAAAAGCTTGCTCGAGCAGGTAACTTTTGAAGACTATCTTCCGGAGTCTGTTCGGTCCGAAAATAAATTGCTCAAACTTGATGCCGCCGTTAGAAATATACATTTTCCCAACGCGTTGGAGGAGGCAGAGAAGGCCAGAGTTCGTTTGTCGTTCGACGAACTACTTATTAAACACGCTGCCTCAACGATCCGAAAGCGCGAGTGGCAGAAAAAACAAAAAGCGATTCCTTTTGAAATTGAAAAGAACCGAGCAAAAGTTGCCGAACTTATTAAGTCTTTACCCTTCAAACTCACGAATGCTCAAAAGAAGGCAATTGAGGATGTTTTTGAAGATTTGCAAAACAACACTCCAATGAACCGGCTTCTTGAGGGAGACGTTGGGTCGGGGAAAACAGTCGTTGCCGCAATTGCGGCATATGTTGCGTTTTTGAACGGATTTCAAATTGCATTCATGACACCGACCGAAATCCTTGCCAATCAACACTTTGAGACTATTCGAACCATCCTCAAACCATTTGGCGTCAAAATCGAACTCTTCACCGGTTCGACCAAAACTAAAAATTATAAGTCATCAGTTATAAGTCGTAAGTCTTTTGATATTGCCATCGGCACTCACGCTCTTCTCCACGGAAAAGTTAGGTTTGAAAAACTCGGATTAGTTGTCATTGATGAACAGCAAAGATTTGGAGTCGAGCAACGGGCAGTTCTTAAGGAGAAGGGTTCGAATCCTCACTTATTATCAATGACCGCGACTCCAATTCCAAGAACTATTTTCTTGACGATTTATGCAGACCTTGCGTTATCACATCTGGACGAACTTCCGTCCGGTCGTAAAGAAATTAAAACGTGGCTCGTCCCTGAGGAAAAACGATCAGATGGATATGAATGGATCGCAAAAAAAATTCAAAGCGAACAAAGTCAAGCCTTCATCGTTTGCCCATTTATCGAACCGTCGGAAACTTTAACGACCGTCAAAGCCGCAAAAGACGAAATCGACCGATTGAAAAAAGATGTATTCCCGAATTTTAGACTCGGACTTCTCCACGGAAGACTCACCGCCGCTGAAAAAAACAAAGTTATCGAACAGTTTCGCAATGGTTCGATTGATATCTTAGTCTCAACGCCCGTTATTGAGGTGGGAATTGATATACCAACGGCAGATATCATGATTGTGGAGGCGGCCGAACGGTTCGGATTGGCTCAGCTCCACCAAATGAGGGGAAGAGTGGGGAGGAGCGAGAAACAGTCTTATTGTTTGTTGTTTACTGAAAGCAAAACCGAAAGATCGCGCGAGCGGCTGGGATATCTGGAAAAAGTGAATGACGGGGCGAAGCTTGCCGAAATCGACCTTAAATTACGCGGCCCGGGTGATATGTTCGGCACAGCCCAACACGGTATTCCCGACCTTAAAATCGCGTCACTATCCGACATTGAAACAATCGAACGGGCCCGAAAAGCCGCCGAAAAAATCCTCCCCAACCTTTCCAAATATCCGGAACTGAAACAAAAAGTGGAGGAGGCCGACATTCCCAAAATCTCCAAAGACTAGCTTTCCCTTGCCATTTGAGGCTGTATCAAGTATAATAATCGTATGCCGCACGAACCAAAGAAAAGACATTCAAGAGCAAGACAAGGCAAAAGAAGGGCCGCTATTCACATGGCAGAACCTACGATAACCGTATGCAAAAATTGCGGCTCAGCCATTGCACCGCATATAATTTGTCCGGCGTGCGGATATTACAAAGGCGCAAAGGTGGCATAAAGCCACCATATTGCTGTATGGTTATACTGTTTTATTGTTTAAAAAACAGCAATAAAACAATACGACAATTTAACAATAATATTTTCATGAAAACCCCAAAAGACCCTCGTCACCAGAAACGCCAAGAGACAGTCAAGGCTCTTTTTGCCGAAAGCTTCTCGCATCAAAAACACATTGACCCCCTTGTCCAAAAAGTTCTTGCAAACGAAAGCGCTATTGATGATAAAATAAGAATAATCGCGCCCGAATTTCCTATCGACAAAATTAACAGAGTAGACCTTGCAATTCTAAAATTGGGCGTATATGAACTCGTTGTCAACCGGACACAGCCTGAAAAAGTAGTGATTGACGAGGCAATTGAGCTCGCCAAGGAATTTGGCAATGACGCGTCGCCCGGCTTTATCAACGGAGCGCTTGGCAAGCTCGTTCGCGACCAAAAAAATGAATCTACCAAAATTTAAAAACCAAAAATTATTAGAAAAGGTATTTATTCACCGGTCCTACCTCAATGAAACAAGCGGCCAAAAACTTGAATCAAATGAAAGGCTTGAGTTTTTAGGAGACAGTATCTTATCATTCGTAGTATCATCTCATATTTTTAACCAATACCAAGATCTAGAAGAAGGACAGTTGACGAGCATCCGTTCTGTCTTGACAAATACCGAAACGCTATACGAAATTTCAAAAGAAGCGGGGCTTGGTTCACATTTAAAATTGTCAAAAGGCGAAGAACAATCAGGGGGACGTACAAACAAAACAATTCTTGCCAATACTCTTGAGGCCTTGATAGGCGGCATTTATATAGACCAGGGGATAGACGCTGCAAGAACCTTTATTGAAGACAATATTATTAGCCGGGCCGAAAAAATCATCGAAACCCAAGGACTCAAGGACCCAAAAAGCAAGCTGCAGGAAAAAATCCAAGAAACACATAAGGAATCGCCGGCGTATAAAGTTATTAATGAGGAAGGCCCGGACCATAGCAAATCTTATACGATTGGGGTTTACATGGGCGAAAAACTCTTGGCTGAGGGCACAGGCCCCTCAAAGCAGGACGCCGAGAAAGCGGCTGCGCGAGCCGCACTCGAAAGCTTATAGACTACGGTCTACGGTAAATTGCTGTAGTCGGTAGACTGTAGGCCATGAGCCTAGACGTTGACTACGCACTCTTCGAAATGGTAAAATAGCTTTCTTATGTCATTAGTCATCAGATTTACTCGAGTCGGGCGGAAGGGCGAGGCGCGTTTTAGACTCGTTGTCAAAGAAAAGCGTTCAAAGCGTGACGGCGCGGCAATCGATACAATAGGTTGGGTTACGCGGGGAGTTGCACACAAGATAACGAAAAGCATCGACGAAGCCAAACTAAAGCTCTGGCAGTCAAAAGGAGCGATTCTCTCACCTGCTGCTGAAAAAGCCCTCGGCCTAAAATAATATGCAAGAATTACTCACCTACATGCTCAAAAATATGATCAAGGGGCCCGTTGAAATCACTGAAGAAAATCAAGAAGGCTTCATAGTTTACAAAGTAAGCGTACCACAAGATCAAATTGGAATGGTAATCGGAAAAGGCGGAAAAACAATCAATGCGCTTAAAAATATTCTCAAAATCCGCGCGATCAAAGAAGACGTCCGGATTGACATTCAAATACAAGAAGCGTAATCCCCATGATCTTTACTATAATTACTCTTTTCCCTGAGGTGTTTATGCCTATTTTGTCATCTTCCATTTTGGGCCGCGCCCAGAAATCCCACAAAATAAAAATACGAATTCTTAACTTGCGAAATTTTGGCATCGGTCGCCACAAAACTGTTGATGATAAACCATATGGCGGTGGGGTAGGCATGGTTCTCAAAGTCGATGTAATAGATGCGGCAATACACGCTGCCCGAATAAAAAAAAGGGGAGAGGTGGTAATTTTGCTCGACCCGAAAGGAAAAGTATATAAGCAAGAGACTGCTGAGAAATTGAGTCGGTTCGAACATTTAATTCTTATCTGTGGCCATTATGAGGGATTTGATGAACGCGTTCGCGCGCTCGTCGATTACGAAATTTCAATCGGCGATTATATATTATCAGGCGGTGAAATTGCGGCCATAGTGGTTGTTGAATCGGTTGCGCGCCTTGTTAGGGGAGTTCTTCTAAAAGAAGACGCTCCAGAAATTGAATCATTTTCAAAAAATGCCCATGGCCGAATTCTTGAAGCTCCCACCTATACAAGACCCCCGGTTTGGCGCGGAAAAAAAGTCCCTGCCGTTCTTTTATCGGGAGATTTTGGAAAAATTGAAAAGTATCGAACGCGGCAAGCCGAAAAGATTACAAGTGAGAGAAGGCCCGACCTTACTGCTCCCATTCCTTCAGCTGGCTAAGCAAGTTCAAATCCGCCTGAGAAAGTGGGGCAACCCTTTGCTGCTTTGATATTTTTAATTCGTCAAGCGGCTTATAAAAGAAGCTTATCTCAAAAGATGCTGTATCGCCTGATACGTTAAGTCTGTTAATTTGCGATAAGGGAAGCAGCTTCTGAAGCTCGCTTGAAAATTGAATAAGACTTTTTACGTCTCCCCCTTTAACGCTGGCACTAACAACAATCGACGGAGTGCTGCCTACACCGGGCGCAATTTGAGCCGCGCGGCCAAATATCCCACCAACAGTTAGGGAAAATTCGCCAAGTTCTGTACCTGATGCGGCAGCGGCTTTTGATAAAGCCGAAAAAATAAGCGACACGTCTTTTCCTGTTGGAACCGCACGAGTTGAGGAAGTCAAGCTAGAATCAAGAGTCAAATCTTGTGCCGATACAATAGTTGACAGTGTACTGTTCAAATCAGAAACCTTCTCTTTTTGGGTTTTGATTTGGGAAAGTGTATCCCCAAGTATTGAGAACTGCGGCAAAATAATCACCACGATTATAAAAACAGTCGCCATATTAATAGCCACGGGAACGATAAATTTTTTATATTTTGTTATATCAAAGCTATGTTTTGTATCCATTTTTAATGCTATCTAAGTGTAAAAGTCAGTGATAATAAATAACCGCTTTGGGTCTCCCCGAACGAATCGGCTGTAACTTTTGATATTCCCAATGCTTTGTTTTGAGCCAAAGTGGGAATACTCTCAGCGAGAAAGCTTACAAAGCCTGAAAGTGAATCTGCCGAGATTGATAACGAAATTTGTTTATCGTTACCTACTATTCCTTCAATTGAAAAATTATCAGGAACCGCTTGGATAATAGATGAGACCACAAGATCCAAGTGGTTACGTGATGCAAGGATTTTTCGAGCCGATGCAAGCCTTTCGGAAATAATTAGGATTTTAGCTTTTTTTTGTTCTTGCTGATCAATCTGGCCTTGTAAACGTCGAGAGTCAAATGCAAGCGACGATAAATTAACTTTTAAAACAACAACGTAGGAAAGAATAAGTACGCCGACAGTAAAAATTATTATGAAAATTAGAAACGAAGGCGTCAGGAAAACCTTGTATGTTTTTTTGGGCGCGGGAGAGGCGGCAAGATTGATTTCGTCTTCTTTCATATTAGGTTACGTAAGGCAAGACCCAAGACAACGTTGTAAGAAGAGGCTTGCAGAGTTAGTTCCTCCGGAACGTTCTGTATGTTATAAGCCGTAAATGCACTCCCAAAAACTACCTGCGTTGATAAGGCATTTGTCAAAAAGATATCAAGACCCGGAACATGCGCTGATCCGCCTGATAATACAACCTGCTTGATACTTTCATTATTGTTCTTTTCGCGAAACGATAAAAGACCCTTTTTAATATCCGCGACTATCGAGTCAAACACGGGCTGAATGGTTACGGCGATTTTCCCCCCAAAAGCCTCCGTGTTCATTCCGTAAGCGTTTTTGTAGTTCTCTGCGGCAGCTATATCTATCCCAAGGTCAAGCGAGATTGAACGAGTCAACGCAATACCGCCAAGACCAATTGAAAAAATCATTTTTATTACACCTGCCCGAACCATAGCGACTGTTGTGCTTGTCGCCCCAATGTGCACTATCATATTTGAATAAGGCGGCGTGAGAAGTGGCAGAAGTGACCTGTAGACGGATATTATCTCTGTTTCAACAATCTCCAAGTTTAAATTCGCACCATCTATAACTTTTTGATATTCCGCAAGGAGTGAGATAGGAGCCGCAACCAACATTACGTTCATAGTCGGGCGCGCTGAGTCATCGTTTTTACCTAAAATCTCCCAGTCGGTTTTAACCTTATCTATGGGCAGAGGAACATACTGTTCCATTTCGAATTTAAGCGAGGCGGCAAGCTCGCGGGTTGATAGCTCCGGCATCTCGATCACCTTAGTATAGACTTGATTTTCAGGCAGGCAAAGTGCCACATCGCGCGTCTTAATATTTGATGACTCAAACATCTTTAGAATTTGCTGGCTCAAAGCTTTGAGCTCAGTATCTGAGCCGGACGTGATACCGACCTTGGGAGCTGGGGTTGTTGCAATTGACTCAAGAAAAAATTGTTGGCCCGCGCGTTTTATACTTGCAACCCTAATTGAACTTGTACCAATGTCAAGCCCTATTAACTTTTTTTTCATTGCGTAATAAGAGAGTAGGGGAAAATTTCAACGGGAATCTGAGGGTATGAGGCGAAATACTGAACCTTCCTGACGGTTTCACCAGATTTCCCGACAGATTCAACGATTGTGCCTTGCTGGGGAAGCGCAACGGTTGATACTATTGCCATTTTAGTTGAGTTAAAAATTGGGATAACTCTTGCGATTAAACCGTTCGTTATATTACCAACAGGTGGAATTATAATAGAGATTTTAAAATTGGGTCCACCCAGAATAGGAGTACCTCCAGCACCAGACGGGGCTTGTGCGTTCATAATCCTTCCTCCGCAGGTAGTTACACCGTCATTCGCCTCAAGTAGATACTTATTCATTGTCGGGGAAAGTTTGGCGCCCGAAAGAACTATAATCTCAAGAGCAGATTTGACAGCTGTGGGTCCCTTTAGCCCTTTAATACAATCCGTTTGATTATCAGTACCCCAATAAATAGTGACGCTTCCGGTTATCGAACCCGATGAAAAATCCGGGTAGTTTGAAAGCCAAACATCAAGGCCTGTTTCTTGATCAATTAATTCTCCTCCGTTGAGCAAAAAGCTTACGCCTGAAGGGTGCGAAACGGAGGTAGTAAAAGAGGAGTTGTTTGAAAGGTTAAGAGATGATGAACCGCCCCCTGACTGGAGTATTTTCTCAATCCCCGCCTCAGCCGCCTGAAAGGCCCGTCCTGATTCATCGCTCTGTCTTGAAATCCGGACGTTTGTAATTGTTCTTGAGGCAACAGACAAACCAACGGTCAGGGCAATAATCATGGTCAGAACAACCACCATAAGCATCTGACCTCTCTCAGATCGATTTACCATACATTCATGATAGAGAAAACTAAGGCACCGTGTCAAGACTACCACAATAATTTACCAATTGATCAATTGGAATTTGGTTATTGGTCATTAATACGTTAGGGAGAATATACTCTTAAAGAAGACGACGCCGAGGCGGTAAATCCGGCAGACGAGTATAACTGGAATAACCCTACGATCTTATAAGAAACATTAACAATCGGAACAGAATAAGGGTCTGAAACAACTTGAGAACACGAAAAATTGCAGAACGAGGATTTAACATTTCTTGTATCAAGAAGTGATGCGCCGTTTGAGGCAATTGTATAAATGCCGCCGATAGCACCGCACGTCAGAATAGTTATCCCTCCGTCAAGACGCGCAAGAGTTATAGAATTTGTACCGCTCGGGTTTGAGGTACAATCATCTATGTCAACACCATCTATTTGAGTTATATTTCTTGAATCTGAGATTATTCCCTCAAGGACCGCCACCGAATATCTTCCGTTTTGGCTGACTTGCGTTGTCAGCTGCGTTTTGCTCGAACCACGGATAGTTGAATATATAATTCCGAGAATTATTCCCGATAAAACAACGAGAATTCCGGCAACCGCCAGAAGCTCGACAATCGTATAGCCCTTTCTGGATGTAGGATGTAGGATGTAGGATGTAAGATTTTTTTTCATAGGGTGAAGCCGGATGACGATTGCTTTGAAAAACAGGATATCAGCTCCGATTTATGACAGTATCTATTGGTTGAACCGCACTTTCCGGAAGACCAGTAAACTCTGACAGTAACCTTTGTACCAAATGAACAATCGGCGGAGGAAGAACCGAACACTACTTCGCGGATAAAGTTAGAGCCAGAAAAATCAGACACAACCGTACATTGAGCTTGAGGATTAATTATGCTGTTGTCAGGAGGCATGCAGTACGCCTGATTTACAGCGGCATATGCGTTGAATGTCACAGGGTCATTATTTCTCATATATCTTATTTTTTCCATCCCCTGCTGGGCGAGTTTGACCGCAAGAGACTGGCTTTTGATAAACTCCGAACTGTTAAGACTTGTTAGCACGGCAACCGTGATTGCCCCGAGGATTAACATAATGACAGAAAGCGCAACCACTGCTTCTATTATTGTTTGTCCCGCCCCGCCGAAGACGCCGAGTCGAGGCGGGCCCTCATTGTTCTTAGATTTAATAAGCATAACCTTGTGAGTCGATTGAGAAAGTTAAATATCCGCTTGTCGCGCTTATCTTTAGATAGCAAGGACCGCCGCTGACAACCGGATTTACCGAATTAAAAACAACATCCTGACAGCGCGGTGATGAATCACCGTCAAGAAATGTGACATTCTGCGGCAGTGTCTTTGATAAAACCAGAGGATTCTGCGCTCCACAGGAAACCCGAACTATATAGCTTTGTCCATTTATAGTTCCCGAAATTCCCAAACAATTAAGGTTAGTGCAGAACTTTACAGTATATGATGTAAGCGAGTCGGAGCCGCACGCAGCGGGCTTGACGTTTGATAGTGCGTTGAACCGCGCCAATTCGACCGCCTGTTTAACATCAGATTTTGCCTGTACTAAAATTTGTTTTCTGCTGTATGAAACGAAGGATATAAAACCAACGCCCGATACAACTGCAATCAATGAAAACACAACCAACAATTCGAGGATGGTGAAGCCAGATGTAAGATGTAAGATGTAAGATCTCAGACGTAAGCTTGCAATCTTAAATCTTAAATCATAAATCATAAATCTTTATTAAGGATTTTGGACTGTGAAGCTTGTAGTTTGATCCCCACTGCAGGCTGTAAGAATGCAGGTCCCAACAGCAGGATTATTCTGCCCATAAGTTACAAAGTCTCTTTGCGAATCAGCAGAATTTTCAATACATGATCTGATACAGTAAGTCGTAGCATCAGAAGAGTAGTTATAAGAAGTACCCAGAGAAAGAGGATCGCAGGGAATTTTTTGCATATATGTAGTGGATCCTTGGGAAAACATGTTTCCACAAGTGGGCAAAGCAGCCAGCCCTGGACACGTCCCAGAAGGATAACATCCATAGTCGGAACGAAAAAGCTCCAGAGCCGTCTGAATCTGTTTTATGTCAGATTTTCTCTCAGCGTCGCGCCCGCGCTGCCTTACGCCAATGAAGTTAGCCGTCAAAAGAGTAGCAAGAATCGCAATAATCACAATTACTACAAGAAGCTCGATGAGGGTAAAGCCAGATTTACGGTGTAGGATGTATGATTTAGGATTTAAGGGCATAAATACATGATACATAATACTTAATACTTAATACAAGTTATGGGCTCGCATTTGAGCTCGAGACTCCGTAATTGCAAACATCTGCGGCTCCTCCGCAAGTTACTCCGGCAGGCACGCCGGAACACACAGCTCCGCCATTACAGACTTGAGAATCATTTATTCCTCGCTCAAGGTGTGCGTAAATCATATACGACTGTCCTGTTGAAACAAAACGGTATTTCTGTGTCGTAACCGGATCTTTAGGAATAAGATCCATATACGGCGTCCATGGTGTTCCCCACGCGTGCGTAGCGTCTAATATATAGTAATTGGAATCAGTTGAATTTGCCGGGTAAGAATTAAAATCGTTATAATATTGCTCGAGAGCGCGCCTGAGCTGAGCCAGATCATTTTTTCTTTGTGAATCCCGGGTTCTCTGAAACTGCGCCAGAGGATTTATGAGAGTAATTAGCGCCGTTGCGAGTACGCCAAGAACAGCCATGACGAGCAATAATTCGACTAAGGTGAATCCTTTTTTATATGTAAGATGTAAGATGTAAGATTTAAGATTTTTTTTCATCGAATAAAAAGTTCGATAATTTGAGTGCCGAAAAAGTAGGCAAAAATTGTTCCGGCCGCCAAAAATGGGCCAAAGACAATAGTATCGCCTCTTATTTTTTTTCTGCCGGCTATTATTAGTATTATTGAAACAATTGCTGCTGTCAAGAATGCTACGTAAAGCCCTATTACTACCTTTGGAAACCCCAGGAAAAAGCCCAGAGCAAAAGCAAATTTTACATCCCCAAAACCCATACCGCGCCCCCGCGTCCCAAGATAAAGCGCAAGGAATAATGTAAAACAGGCAATGCCTGTTATAAAATTCTGTGCGAGCGAGCCCGGGCTTGAAATTAACATTAAAAAAAGTGAGGAAATAACTGTCGCCACAATAAATTCATCCGGAATAATCCCTGAAAGCAAATCTGCCATAAATATACCCAAAAGAGAGAAGAGTATTATGAAAAGAAGAAGTACTTGAGGTATTGGAACGCCTGAAAATGTTGCGTAGAAAAATAAAGAAGCGGCTAAGACTCCGCAGGCGACTTCTGTGAGAAAGACGTGCATTGGGATCTTAACATGACAATATCTACACCTGCCGAAAAGCGCAATATATGAGAATACCGGAACAAGGTCAATGGGGGCAAGCGTTTTTTTACATTTATCGCAATTCGAACGTCCGGATAGAACTTGTTCCCCGCGCGGCAGTCGATCAACAAGCACGCCTAAAAAGCTTCCAAGCGCACTACCAACAATGAAACTTACTATTACAAGTAGAACCACAATAAAAGTTTACCCCGTTAGAGACGCAAAGCGCAACTACGAAATAGGGCCGGTTGAAACGGAGTTTATAAATGGACCAAGTCTCTAACGGGGCTTAGACAATTACAGAAATAAAGTAAAGTCGATTAAAAATTTATAAAAAATCCCTTGCGGGACTTTAGCGGTGGTTAGGTACTACGAAACTTTATGGAGTTGCCGGTCCTCCAGAGACTGTTCCTGTGTAAGGGTTGGCACCTACTACGCTCATACACTCAACTTGCACTTTACCTGCTGCTGAGTCAAAGAAAACAATTCCTTTTCCGGCCGCACATGCGGTTACCCCTCCGTTTGCCT
>JBGOVI010000072.1:0-3755 GCA_041478035.1 Patescibacteria group bacterium | reverse complement strand
TTGTATTTACTCACAAAGTTCGTAAACAAATTCTAATGAAGGGTGGTGCTTTATAATTTATGGTTTTTGTTAAAAAATCAAGCGGTGACTCGCCGGATGCAATGATCCGAAAATTCTCGCGGAAAGTGATGTCTGAGGGAATTATACAGGAAATGAAAAAAAGAGAGTATTATCTCAAACCGTCTCTCGCGCGAAAATTTAGGCGCGAATTGAATCGCAAATTCGCCAAAATCAATGCACCCAAATAATGGATTATTCCGTTCCGATCTACATTGAAAGCCGCTATAAGGTAAATAGAAAGAAAATAAAGGAAGCCGTTTCTGAGACGCTAAGAAAAAAGGGGGTTGCGGGTGACGTTGAAGTTTCAGTTGCAATTGTCGGAAACCGCAAGATGCGCTCTCTCAATAAAAAATACAGGAAACAGGATAAAACCACAAATGTTTTATCTTTTCCACAAGCTGAGGGGCATAAGGTTCCTAACTCCTTAGATCGAACATACCTTGGAGACGTCGTCATTTCATATCCTGTTGTAATCCAGGAAGCGGCAAAGTACAACAGGCTTATTGACGACTGGACTTGCGAGCTAGTCGAACACGGAGTCCTACATTTATTGGGAGAACACCACGCTTAGGAGATACTAGGGACTAGATACTAGTTGCTAGTCTAAGTTTCAGATTGACATTCTATTATCTAGTATCTATTATCTAATCTCTAGAGTTATGGTTTTTTATAGAAAATATCGCCCTCAGTTAATAAGCGAACTTGATCTTGATGCGGTCAGGCAGCGTTTAGAATCGATCCTTAAAGCGAAGGAGCTTCCTCATGCATTTCTATTTACGGGTCCAAAAGGGCTTGGGAAAACATCAGCTGCACGAATTCTGGCAAAATCCATAAGTTGTCCAAACCGAAAAGGAATCGAACCGTGTAATAAGTGCGATGTTTGTTTATCAATTACAAATGGTTCGAACATCGACGTTTTAGAAATTGACGCGGCGTCAAACCGCGGAATTGACGAAATCCGTGATCTTCGCGACAAAATAAAATTTTTGCCAGCATCCTTGCCTCACAAAGTTTACATAATTGATGAAGTTCACATGCTGACAACCGATGCGTTTAACGCGCTTCTCAAAACTCTCGAGGAACCTCCGACCCACGCAATTTTCATCCTTTGCACAACTGAAGTTGAAAAAGTTCCGCCAACTATTGCCTCAAGGACATTTCATGTTCAATTTAATAAGCCGACCAAGGAAGAAATTGTCCGTTCGCTTGCTCGAATTATCGAGGGAGAAAAGCTTGATATTGAAAAAGAGGTTTTGGATGAGATTTTTAAGCTTTCCGAAAACTCTTTTAGGGATGCCGCAAAAATTTTGGAGGAACTTGCTATTGGTTCGCCCGATAAAAAAATAACGAATGAAACCCTTGCCTCAATTTACAAAACGGCAGGGCTTGAATCGCAAGTAAATGATTTACTAACGACACTTTCTAAAAAAGACTTGCAAAACTCTATGAAAATTGTTGAGAATCTTGCGCAAAGGGGAGCGGATTTTAAATTTGTCACGGAAAAAATGGCTGAGCTAATTCACGGAATGCTCATGACGCGTGCAGGAATCGGATCCATAGAATTTGACGTTAAAGAAATGGAAACTAGCGAACTCAAGCTGCTTCTTGAGCGGATCAATGAGAGCTACCGAGATATTAAATTTTCAGTATTGCCGCAGATACCATTGGAATTAGTGGTTGTAGGATATTGTTTAGAATCAAGAATCATGAATCCCTTCGGTGAATCTCAGGGCAAGCAAGAATCAAGGGAGGAGCAGGTAGCCCATTCGAAAATCTCAGGGCAAGCAGTTCGCAGTTCGGAAGTTGAAGAAAAGACTGTGAGCTCGGAAAATCCCCAAAAGGCCGAACCCGTTCGACCCTTCGATCGGACTCAGGACAAGCAAGTTCAGGACAAGCCACCCGAACGGCCCCAAAAAACCCACGATGATACCCATGGCGCTCTTTTTAATGCTAACTCTAAACCCGATAGTTTTATGGCGGCGTTTCTCGTGAAATTAAAAGAGGACAATCATTCGATTGCAGGAATTTTGCGCGGGTGCAGGCTTGTTGAGATAACGCCCGACCAGGTTTTGTTTGAAACAAAATATAAATTCCATAAAGATAAGCTGAACGAAGCCGCGGCAAACGAAGTCCTTGATAAGCGGGCTTCAGAGATTTTGCGCGAAAATGTCCACGTGGTTGTAAATTTGGTGGCATAAAAGATATAATAGATCATAAATCTAAAATCTAACGAAAGGGGTGAATCACTATGTTTAATCCGTTAAAACAAGTTGGAGAGTTAAATGAACTAAGAAAGCAGGCAATGGCGCTGCAGAATGCGCTGAAGCAAATAATAATAAATGAACAAAAGGGCAGAGCCGAAGTTGAGCTTTCAGCAGATATGAAAATTCATTCTGTCAAAGTAAATGGGGAGGAAATGAACGATCTAAAAGATTGTCTTAATGATGCAATGGAAAAAGCGCAAAAAAGAGCAGCCCAAAAAATGCAGGAAATGGGAGGGTTAGGAAACCTCCTTGGAGGAAGATGATTGTTGTTGGTGATCCTCAAAATAAAGGCCTTTCAGATTCCGTTGCAAGAAAGATTGGATCTCCGATTATTTATCCGGATATAACTGTTTTCCCCGATAGCGAACAGCGGGTTCGTGTGCCCGAAGAAAAGATAGTCGGTGAGAAAGTCTATCTCGTTAAATCAATTGAGGCGCCGGTTGATTCCTCGGTTTTACAATTTTCCTTTATAGTCGATGCGCTTAACCGTTCGGGGGCAGACAAGGTAATCGGCGTAGTTCCTTATATTCCCTACATGCGCGCGGATCACGTTTTCCGAACAGGCGAGGCTGTACCTCTTGAACTCGTTATAAAAATGATTGAAGATTCGGGTCTGAATGAAATTATTATTGTTGATCCGCATTCAATTAAGATTCCCGAGATGTTTAAGATTCCCGTGCATAATTTAAGCGCGCTCGGCTTATTCGCCGACAAAATAAAGGAGATTGAACCTGCCACGGGGAATATTACGATTGTTTCACCTGATATGGGTGGAATCAGGCGCCTTGAGATGTTGGATGAACTGTTTGGCGGCGGCGTGAATCAAGTGACTATTAATAAGGATCGCAATTACGAGACGGGTTCGATTACGGTGGCAGAATATAAAGGTGAGATCCGCGGAAATTGTTTTATTGTTGATGATATTATTTCAACCGGTAAAACCATTGTGCAGGCAGTTGAGACATTGGTACAAAATGACGCAGATCAAGTTTACGTTTTTGCAACTCACCCTGTATTTTCTGAAAGCGCGAATGAACTCTTAGCCGGTTCGAAAGCTAGAAAAATCTTTGTCACTGATTCAATTCCGGTGCCAGACGAGAAAAAGTTCGATAAACTTGAAATTCTCTCCCTGGCCAGCCTCATTGCAGCCTCAATCCGTAGCTAATCACTTTTGATACTTCTGATACCTGCCTGCCGGCAGGCAGGCTTTTGGTACCCTTGATACTTTTTTCGTGATTTCCCTGTTAGCTTCCTGTAATTTTAATATCAAGCTGAAATCGTAGTCTGGCTATATACTGCCATTAATGAAAACGAGCGAGCAGACAATCAAGGGAGAAGGAGTAGGTGTAGGTGCGAGCGTGACTGATGCGCAAATGCAGGTCTCAAAAGCTGAGTTTGACGCGGCGGCCGCAGAGAATGAGGCGAATAATT
>JBGOVI010000025.1:0-10326 GCA_041478035.1 Patescibacteria group bacterium | reverse complement strand
TACTTTCCATCCTCTTTGCTTTTCCTGATGGTTATTAATGGCTGTCTGGAGGCTTTTTTCCGAGAAGACATTTCCACTGCTCATTGATATAACTGTTAAAGCTTTTGCTTCATGGTTGCCAAATGCAGCCAGGAGCTCGAAAAACTTTCCTTCAGGTAACGAATGTTCAGGTCTATTTGTATTAATTTCTCCCCCAATTCATTTCTGGCTTGGGATTGGGTTATATTCTATTTCTGACATAGTGTTAGTTTTAGAAATCAAACCGATTGAGCCTCCACTTTTTGTGCGGGCGAAGGGAGTCGAACCCCCACGGTCTTGCGACCACAAGGTCCTAAACCTTGCGTGTATTCCATTTCACCACGCCCGCGTGTACCCAATTATACACTAGATCTAGGTTCCGTTTAAATGTTTGGGAGAACTGAGAGCGCTCCGAGGCGGAGGAATTCCTCATTGATTTCGTTCATGAGCACGTTGACGCGGACTGACCATGTTGGAGATTCGGCGTAAATTGGGCCAATTGACCAAACGTCAGCAGCGCCGCGATTTATGTAGTTTTGGCGAAGAGCTTTGTTGATGGTTCGAATACCGTCTTCCCAAGACTCAAAATAGATGCGGCCTCCACCCCACCCGTAGGCATTGTAAGAACCCTGAATAAGGTAAATTCCAAAGCTTGACTCAAGGCCTGAAATTGCAGGTAAAAGCTTCCAGTCAACACCATAGAGATCAGCATAGCGAACATAATTTTGCGCTTCATCAGCAAGAGGTGAATTGTGTTTAGTAAATACGTTTCTTAAAGCGCGAGCCCTTGTGTCAAACAAATTGTTTGTTGTAACAGGAAGCGCGGCAAGCGTTGCTGAAGGATGAGATACCTCAGCTGCATGTGCGTTCCTAGGGAACCCGATTAAAGCAAAAATTATAGCCAGAATTAAGAAAAATTTTTTCATGTTTTTTTAATTGTTCAAGCGCCGCTTTAAAAAACGATGCTTGATGGTTAAAAAAACGGGGACAGTAATTGGGGCAAAAAAAATCCTAAAGTAGTTTTGGGCTACCTTAGGATCTAGTCAGTATTCTATCACATAACTATAGGGTTGTCAAGTATTTCCTATAGGTCGGCGAGGCTAAAAGGTGGTCTTGGGATTTGAGGCTACCTCGAGGCTGAGTTTTCCTGTTCCCTGTTCCCTATTCCCCAGTATCTTCCTAGAGTGCTGCTCCTATCCTATCCATAACGTATGTGACGTTTCCGGCCCAATCTCCGGTATTTGAAGGCGTATAGCGGCTCATTATCTCCGAGGGTTTGTTCAGCCCGTTCTGATGGTAGCTTTGAGCCAGAGTCTTGCTGATTGTCTCGATAGCCTCTGGGAAGCTCCCAAATCGCGTCACTTTCCCGCCGTATATTCCAAATCCCCAACAGTTGTAGGAGTCTTTTGGAATTTTTTGGCACAACGTACTTTCCTGCATTGCGATTGCAGGGAGCAGACGGTAGTCAAGGCTATATTTGTCAGCTGCGTCGACAATTTGGCCGGCAAACTCTCTGAGGGGTGAATCATAACGTCCAAAGAATTCGGCAAGAACATCTACACGCGCTTCGTGCGCATTAACTGTTATGCGAGAATTTCCAGGAGAATCAGGAACCGCGTTATAAGCGACGTTACTCGTCGCGGCGGCCAAAACTTTGCCTGATACGTTGCTGTTTTGGTGATAAAGAAACAATTGATAGAAAATCAAAACTAAAACGAACATCGGGGTCAAAACCAAGTAGACTCCGAGCAGGAGAAGTCTTGTCTTCATGATTATCCTATCAATATGTCACATTTTCAAAAACTTGTCAAGAAAAGGCGATCGGAGTAAAATTAAACGGTTCGAAATTCTTGCCGGAGTGGTGAAACGGTATACACGCAGCGTTCAGAACGCTGTATCCGAAAGGGTGTGGAGGTTCGATTCCTCTCTCCGGCACAACGAATTCTTCTTGACAACTTACCTCAAAAAGCATACGCTCAAGATAGGTTCGATTTAATGAATCAGAGGCCCGCCTTCGTTCGCCCTTGGCGAAACTTCGGCGAGGCTTAAGAATCTCTAAAGCTCACAAGTTCGCTAAGAGTTTCTAAAGGGGGTGATACGAATGGTATTTGAAAATATTAATTACGTTGGGATAATTGCAGCGGCAGTTTCCTTTATGATTGTGGGATCTCTTTGGTATTCCAAGGCTTTGTTTGCAAAACAGTGGATGAAGGCAGCCGGAATAACAGAAGCGCAAGTTAACGCGGGGAAGAAGGACATGCCAATGACCTACGGCGGAATGTTTGTCGGCGCAATTGTTTCATCCTTTGTTCTGTCTGTTTTTATCAGGTTTGCCGGAGCAAGCGATGTGGTATCCGCGGCTTACGTTGCTTTTTGGGCTTGGCTTGGATTTGTCGCGACAGTAGTTGCAGGATCGGTTCTTTTTGAGAAAAAATCCTGGACTTACTTCAGAGTTACTGCCGGGTATCAATTGGTCGCAATGGTTATAGCCGCGGCGATTTTAGTTACTTTGCATTAAAGCAAACCCCTAATTCTAAAAATGCAGGCTTAAAAAGCTTGTCTTCTTTTTGTATTTCCTGTAAAATTACATTCAATTAGGCTTTGTTGTGAAGCCATCCATGCCGGGGTGGTGAAATTGGTATACACGCAAGATTGAGGTTCTTGTGTCCTTAAACAAGACGTGCAGGTTCAAGTCCTGTCCCCGGCACAAGCTAAGTTTAGATTGATACATCGGGCTAATATCGTATTTACGAATAGTTAAGTTATCTTTTACTAGATAAATCAGGGGCAGGGACAATAATTACATTTCTCGGGATATCTACAACAATTTTACCTCTCCTCCCTTCCCTATCTGAATGATTTACCGTTATCAAAAAATTATCCCGTTTTATAAATCTGTAAATTTCACCCCAATCAAGTAAATGCGGTTCTGGCAGTCCTTTTTGACCTAAAATTCCTAAACGTACATAATCTTCGGTCATCCCTAGAAGATAAATTGATGCAAAATTACGAAGCGTTATTCCTTGTCCGACAAATAATTCACGAACTAGTCCGTGAATTTCATAATTAGTTACTTTTTCAAGAGGAAAGCTTTCCTGAGCAAATCCCCCTTCTTTAATGTTAGCCATAGCTGTATTATACAAAATTAAAGGGTAGTGTCAATTTAAACACATGGCTCAATTTTATAAACGAAGTAAAACTAATTCATAAATACTAGTCTGAGCCTCTCAAAATCTGATATAATCGGTTCAAGTTGCATCTCATTTAGTGGTACCAATATGGATCCCTAGCTCAGTTGGTAGAGCGCTTCGTTTACACCGAAGATGTCAGAGGTTCGAGTCCTCTGGGATCCACATCTGATATAATAATTTTCTTGCCGAGATTGCCAACGTGGTCAAGGCGCTGGTCTGA
Organism: Patescibacteria group bacterium; assembly: GCA_041478035.1. GTDB lineage: Bacteria > Patescibacteriota > Microgenomatia > Levybacterales > GWA1-39-11 > GWA1-39-11. Next base: position 6,897 of record JBGOVI010000025.1, on the reverse strand, counting down.
AGAACCAGTTATGCGGGTCCAATTCCTGCTCTCGGCACCATGATTCTTGTATGATACGAGGAACACCTTGATGTAATCTACTATTGGGTCGGCTGTAGGGGTGCAGTTTTACTTCTTTTTGCAAGAGCTTCTACTGGATTAAACTTGAACATTGCTACATTCGGTTCTACCGACCATTTTACTTCATATGTTGAGCCAGTTGTACGATAATATCTTCTAGTTCGTTGAAAATACATTCCCTTTAATTTACTAGGATATTTCCTAACTTCCCCATTGATCGTTTCCCCATATAGGCGATATTCCTCACTTTGTTCAGAATATTTAGATTCATCAAGTCCCCAACTTTTCATTAGTTCCATAGCAGTTTCTTGCCCTTTTTGTCTATCTATTTTGTAATATCTTTGTGGACGTCCCAACCTTGTTGTTTTTGAAAAATCATCACTAGTTAATGTAATTAGCGTATGGCCATATTGCGCCTTAGCACGAAAAGATTGTCCTACATATGCTGCTACGTTCTCGATTTTCTCTGTCATTATTTCTGATATCTGGGTGTCTGTGGCAATGGGTAGTTTGGGTCTTCCTTTGAACGGGTCTTCAACTATTCTTTCAACTGCAATCATGGTTTGGATTTTAATACTCCCGTCAGTTGATGTCAACAGGCATAGTGATTCGATTGCGGGAGCTTTATGTCTTAAACAATCACTTAGTTTCTGGTAAAATGCAACGCTCTATGTATATGCGTACATAGGTATTTCAATTTGGTGCCTCTGCATGGTAGAATATATCTTCAGTAAAGACCTTTCTAGAGTGTTCCATTCTTGGAGTGGTCTTGGCACCAAGTCAGACTTGGTTGCCGCGTTTGACGCGGCACATATGCGGGCGTAGTTCACCGGTAGAACGTCTCCTTGCCAAGGAGAAGGTAGTGGGTTCGATTCCCATCGCCCGCTCAGATTTTCTGGTATAATACACACGTAACCGCGGGAAGGCGGTTTTTTTATGATAAACATCAGGAACGTTGCGATTATTGCCCACGTTGACCACGGTAAAACGACATTGGTTGACGCACTTTTGAAACAGTCCAAGACAAAGATGCACAAGGACACTGCCGAGAGTCTTATTATGGACTCGAATGAGCTCGAGCAAGAAAGAGGAATAACGATTTTCTCCAAAAATGCATCGGTTGTTTGGGGGGATACAAAAATAAATATTATTGACACGCCAGGGCACGCAGACTTTGGAGGCGAAGTCGAACGTGTTTTGAAAATGGCCGACGGATGCCTGCTTCTGATTGATGCTAAGGAAGGTCCGATGCCCCAAACCCGCTTTGTCCTGAAAAAAGCGCTCGAGATGAAGCACAAAATAATTGTCGTTATAAATAAGATTGACAGGCCCGATGCCAGAATTAATTACGTTCTTCATAAAACGCTCGAACTCTTCCTTGATCTTGGTGCGGATGATACCGCGGCTGACTTTCCTATTATTTATGCATCTGCTAAAAACGGCGTCGCGGGTCTTGCGCCTGATCTTTCTGAAATGACCGACATAACCCCCGTATTTGATATGATTATGGAGCAAATCCCCTCCCCTAGTGGTGATCCTGATGCTCCTCTTCAAATGCTCGTCACTACCCTTTCGTCCGATCCGCATCTTGGAAGAATTGCAATCGGGCGCATCTATAACGGAAAGATAAAGAACGGTCAGGACATTTTGCAAATTACGAGACTTGCGGGTCAGGAAAAATCTAAAATCACAAAGCTCATGACATTTGTCGGCTTGGATCGCACCGAAATAGAAGAGGCAGGATGTGGAGACATCGTGGCCGTTTCCGGAATTTCCTACCCTGAAATTGGGGAAACAATCGCAGATTTAGAAAATCCCGTCGCTCTTCCGCTTTTGAATATTGAGGAGCCTACTATCCGAGTTACATTTATGGTAAATAATTCGCCGTTTGGGGGGAAAGAAGGCGAATTCAAAACCTCTCGACAGATTCAAGAAAGGCTACACAAGGAGCTCGAGACTGACATGGCCCTTAGAGTAGAAAACAATTCAAACGGGACATGGACTGTTTCAGGACGTGGCGAATTGCACCTGGCAATCCTTATGGAAAGAATGAGGCGTGAAGGATATGAATTTCAGGTTGCGCGTCCTGAAGTTATAGATAAAATTGTTGACGGAAAAACCTTGACTCCATATGAAAAAGTTTACATTGAGGTGCCCGAAGATCTTTCGGGTACTGTGATTCAAAATATGGGCGCAAGAAGAGCAGAGCTTCTTGACATGAGAAATGAAAACGGAATATCATTCATGGAGTTTACAATCTCTACAAAAGGCCTCTTCGGTTACAGAAGTGAGTTTATTACCGATACGAAGGGCCTTGGGATAATTAACACCCTCTTTTTTGAGTATGCTTCCGACAACGGATATAGCCACGCGCGCGAACAAGGTTCCCTTGTAGCGTTTGAAAACGGCGTCACGACCGGATACGGAATTACAAATACGCAAGACAGAGGCTCTCTTTTTGTAGGTCCTGCGGTTGCAGTATATAAAGGCCAAGTTATAGGTCAAAATTCAAGAGATGATGATCTCGCAATTAATGTTTGTAAAACAAAAAATTTGACAAATATGCGCTCAAAAGGAGACGGCGTATCGGTTCACGTAAAAGAGCCGCGAAAAATGGATCTTGAAGACGCGCTTGAATACATCTCTGACGATGAACTTGTAGAAATAACCCCAAAAAGCGTTAGAATAAGAAAAATTATCCTTGATGAATCTGAAGCCCGCCGCCAAAGATCCCAGGGAATAGTTTAGTTCCTCCAGATGTACGTACCTACAGTCCTAGATTTTGATATTGGCTCATTTGGGTCTGTGAGGATTTGAATAGACTGTTCATAAAACCCATAAGTAACCACCCGGAAATAATTATTGAGAGAGCTGTCAAGAAAATTGCAATCAAGCCAACAGCCTGTGCTTTCCTGTCGTTTCTCATAAGAAGCTTAATTCCGGGCCAGAGACCTAAGGGTGGGAGTAAGGCACTAACTGCGATCAAACCGATAATTCTTACAGTGGACATCGAAAACGGCGGTTCTTTCAATTTCTTGCCACAATTAGGACAGAAGTAAAAGCTTGTCAGTATTGGAAATTGACACGCGGGGCACGGAATTTGACGGGTTTGCTCTTCCACCCTTCAAGCATCTCACAATAAAGGGTTTTTAGTCAAACAGATTTTTCGATGCACATAATATGCGAAGTTTTATGCTACCATTTATTATGTGAAGAAAACCACCGAGCTTTACAATCCCCATAAAATGGCTGGGGCTCCTCCGGTTGCAAGTCTTATCTACAAGGGCGGCCCGTTAATTTCCTCAGTCAATATAATCTCGGTATTTTGGGGGGATTGGTGGAACAAACCTTCAGGAGTTGATCTAAGATCCGAGCTTAATAATTTCCTGACCTATATTGCTGACAGTCCGTTGATGGACGAACTCGCAGAGTACTCGACGGCCGAATATAGAATAGGACGCGGCCGGCACAGCACTTCAATTGTTATTTCGGATACTTCCGTAAATACCGTGTCTGATGATGCGCTTCAAAAAATGCTCGCTGAAAATGTCGGAAACGGCACATTGCCCAAGGAAAATCCCAGCAACCTTTATGTTACATTTTTGCCTTCGGGTGAAACAATTACAAAAGACGGCGGAGCATCCTGCTCTACTTTTTGCGGTTATCACGACAGCGTGGATTTTAAAATATTTTATGCAGTCATTGCATACCCCGACTGTGCGGGCTGTCTTGGGGGCCTTAATCCATTCGACGCAATCACATCTGTCTGTACTCACGAGATTTGTGAGGCAATAACTGACCCTATCCCCGGAAACGGCTGGTACGATAATAATTTCGGAGAAATTGGTGATATCTGTGCGTGGAAAACAAAAAAGATTGGAAAATATACTGTTCAACTCGAATGGTCCAACAAACAAAACTCCTGCATGTAGTACTCAGGTACCATTCGGTACCTGTCTGCGACAGGTACAGTACTGTACCTGTCTGCGGTTCAATTCTTTCTTGCTTCTAGCGAAGCAAGGTGCAGAATTGTACCTTGTTCCGGGGCTTGGATTCGAACCAAGAATTGACTGCTCCAAAGGCAGCTGTCTCATCGCCTCTGGCGAGACCGCGCCGAAGGCGCTGGCTACCATTAGACTCATGCCTACGGCTGCTGGACATGGATTCGAACCATGATAAACGGATCCAAAGTCCGTTGTCCTACCATTAGACGATCCAGCAGCCCTAGGCACCAATCAACTTCTTGAATGCCTCCCCGTGTCGGTATTTTTTAATTTGTTGTTCTCGTTTAAATGCTTCACTTTTAGTTTTGAGTTTTTCGATATATGCCAATAAAAACGGTTTGTAATGTTTCGTCGATTTACTACGTCCAGCGTTATGCTCTTTCAATCTTTTTTCAGGATCGGCCGCGTGACCAATGTAATACCAGTCCTTTATCATACTTTTGAGTATATAAACGCTAAACATAATCACGACCCCGGACTGTCTGCTTATTATATATAAAACGAGCCCCGGCTTCAAGGAAACCTTTCACCTTCAACCTCATATTATCGGACATAGGTAGATATCTCCAAACCTAACTTCTTGTTACAAAAAGTTTGACAAAGTAATCTAACTATGATATATATAGCGATTCATGTCAAAACTATGAGATATTATAGTGAAAAAGACTTCTTAACAGTTAAAGAAGTCTCCCAATTGTTAAAGCTATCAGAACTCACTCTATATAAGTACATCCGTGAAGGAAAGATTGAGGCCGTTGAATTCGGCGGCCACTACCGTATAGGAAAAACCTCTCTTACCAATTTTATCGAATCCCACGCGGTTATTAAAAAAAATCCGTTTAAGGTTTAAGTAATATGAAAAAAAATATATACAACTCTATTTCAATCATTATTCCGACATACAACGAGGAAGCAAATATCGCGCCTCTGGTTGAAAGGATAGATTCCGCGTTTTCAGGCGAAAAGATTACGTATGAGCTTATTTTTATTGATGATAATTCAACCGACGATACGGTCAATATTATCCGCGAACTTTCGCTAACTTACCCTATTATTCTTAACAAAAAAATCGGAAAAATCGGTAAATCCTTTTCAATTCAGGAAGGTATCCGCTACGCGCAGTTTGATGCAATTGCCATGATTGATGCTGACCTTCAGTATCCTCCGGAAGCGCTTCTTGGCATGATCAAAAAATTAGAAGAAGCGGACATTGTTGTCTCAAACAGAAAGCAATATAAAGATTCGTTCTTTCGAAAGAGCCTGAGTTCCACATTTAGGTTCGCATTCGGTAAAATTTTATTCGGGTTGAATCACGATATTCAATCGGGGCTTAAAGTTTTCAAGCGTGAAGTGGTTGATGCAATAAAGTTCGCGCCAACATCTCCTTGGACGTTTGACCTTGAATTTTTGCATCGCGCAAAGCAGGCAGGATTTACAATCCAAAATTTTGACATCATTTTTTCAAAAAGGAAAAACGGAGAATCAAAATTGCATTTTATCAAGCAAACATTTGAAATAGGTTCAAACGCCCTTTATGTTCGCGCCAAAAGAATCCATCCGGTTGCTATTCCTCCAAAGAAAAATGATTCCATGCTTGGGGCAGGGATTGGATTCAAAAAGAAAAAATATATCACACACACTACAATGCCTCACCATGTGTCTGCTCTTCGCACATTCACAATCCCTCAGAAGATAATAATTATGTTTATCGCGCTTGACATTGCTCTTGGAGCATACATCTCTCCGCTTTTGACACTTCAGATAATTGTTGCCGTTTTAAGCTCGATTTACTTTATTGACGTGCTTTTCAATTTGTACCTTATTGCCAAGAGCCTTTCCTTCCCTTCCGAAATTACATCAACCGATGAAGAAATCAAAAAGTTAAAGGATTCTGATTTACCGATATATACCATTCTTTGCCCGCTCTACCGCGAAGTCAAGATCGTTCCCCAATTTCTTGACGCAATAAGCAAAATGTCATGGCCTAAGAAAAAGCTAGACGTAATTCTTCTTCTTGAAGAGGACGACCGGGAAACAATCGAGAAAATCAAAAAATTAGATTTGCCTTCGTATGTCAGAACTTTAGTTGTTCCTCACTCTATTCCAAAGACAAAACCAAAGGCGTGTAACTATGGCCTCGCCCACGCAAAAGGCGAATATCTGGTAATTTACGACGCTGAAGATATCCCGGATCCCCTGCAGCTCAAAAAGGCCTATTTAGCGTTTGGCAAAGTTAATAAAGATACTATTTGCCTTCAGGCAAAATTAAATTATTACAACCCTCACCAGAATCTGTTGACACGGTTCTTTACTGCGGAATATTCGCTCTGGTTTGATGTAACGCTCACTGGTCTTCAGTCAATTGATACAACTATTCCGCTCGGCGGGACTTCGAATCATTTCAAGCTTGTCTCCTTGCGCGAAGTTGAGGGATGGGACCCATTCAACGTAACAGAGGATGCGGATTTGGGAGTTCGCTTGTTCAGAAAAGGATACAAGACGGCGATTATTGATTCAACAACGCTTGAGGAGGCAAACAGCCGTTTTGGTAACTGGTTAAGGCAAAGATCACGCTGGATTAAAGGATACATGCAGACGTATCTGGTGCATACGAGAGAATGGGGCGGGCCTGCAAAAGCGCAAGGCATACACTCGCTTATTTTCCAGCTTTTGATAGGAGGGAAAATCGCTTTTGTTTTGATCAATCCTTTGCTTTGGGCGGCAACTTTTGCCTACTTTGCGTTATATGCCTATGTCGGTCCGCAGATTGAAGCACTCTACCCGTCTGTCGTTTTCTACATGGCCGTAACTTCTCTTGTGTTTGGTAACTTTC
>JBGOVI010000042.1:0-7165 GCA_041478035.1 Patescibacteria group bacterium | reverse complement strand
ATTGTAAACCCAGGCGGAAACACTATAATTTCTCCCGGTACTCCGGTTGGTGCGCTCGTAAGCTTCTTAGTCGCTTTTATTATAATTATAGCATTTTTAGCTGCGCTTATTTATATCGTAATCGGCGCACTACAATGGATCACATCCGGCGGAGACAAGCAAAAAGTCGCAGATGCAAGAAATCACATAATTGCAGCTATCATAGGGCTTATTGTAATCGCTTTGTCTTTTGTGATAATAAACGTCGTAATAACCGCCTTGGGTCTTGGATCACTAACAAATCTGCGCATCCCTACCCTCAAGCAATTTACCGGCCAATAAATCTATTGCTTTTATTCCCTCTTACTTCTAAAATGTAACCATGACGTTTGGGACATCTGTTTGGGGAAGTTGTGTTCAGGGTGGAGTTGCGACTCTTGCCTGCATCCCTGTCGTTCTTCAAAATATTATTAATTTTTTGATACTTTTTGGGGGAGTTGTCTGTGTTTTTCTGATAGTTTTCTCAGGATATAAATATATTACGTCTGAGGGCGATCCTGAAAAAGTTTCATCCGCCCGCAAGACCATATTCTATGCAATTGGAGGATTTCTTCTTGTCTTAGGGTCTTTTTTACTACTTAATATAATCGCTACTTTCACAGGCGTCACCCGCCTCTCCCCTAAGTAACAGCTCCGACAAATCCTTCTTTAGCAATCACACCACCCGCGCCAACTACAGCTCCTGCTATAGGCGCTACACCAAAAGCGGCGACTCCACCGGCAAGAATTAGCGCTAAAATCTTCAGCCACGTAGCGCCATCTACCTTTTTAAGTCTGTCAAAAAAACTCTGATCTATCACTCCTTCTGCCTTCATCGTATCAAATTTAGTTTTAAGTTCTTTATTCCCGTTAATAGCGTTTTCAATTAGATTAGGTCCCCAGTCTGTACCTTCAAAATATGCAGAATCACCTTTCGTAAGTTTGCCTCCTGCTTGCAAATATCTACCAAGTAGAATGGGCCCCATTTTTGCTCTCATTTTGTCTACAAAATCTTTATCTTTCATCCTCTCTGAAATTAACCTTAGCTCTTCGGTATTTGCTGCTGGAACTCCTGCTTTAAGCCAATTCTCAATTTGCCAATCCAAACCTTTCGCAGGGTCAAGCAAATTTTTACCAAATTGCAGAGCGGGCACTTTGTCTATCTCATGGTTCCCTTTTTTATTTAATTTCATCCCCGCGGTTTTAAGTTTATCCAAAACTTTTTTTTCATGCCTATCCGTTGTCTCTTTTGCTTCATCTTCTATAACTCGGGCTTCGACATCATTTGCCTCTTGGAGTCTCCTTTTAAGAAGCTCTGCGCCAGCGTCTCTTAGCGAATCGTTCATCCCTTTGATGTATTCGGTCTCCTCGTCTTCCCTACTAATTCTCTTGTGATCAAAATCCGCCCGAGCTGCCGCTTTTTCTCTTGCCGTAGTTTCCTTATTTGTTATCGCGTCTTCCCTCTTCCCCTCAAGGTTTTCCTTATCTTCTTCCGCTTTACTTTTTTTAGTCTCAAGATCTGTACGCTGTTTAATTAAAGCGTGTTGGGCCCCTAGTTCTCCAACTGTGGTTTTTTGCTCTGTCTCCTGCGCGGTAATTTCGCCTGTAAGAGTTGTGAGCTTTGGAGAACCTGTCGGATTTGCCATCCTCTCAGTCGCAGCTAGCTTGCGCAATTGGTCAAGCGTGCCTGTAATTGAATCTATTTTCGATTGTATTCTAGTTATCTCACCTTGAATTGTTGCGTCTTGTTTCCATAATTCATCGAGTCGGTATGCATCGGTGCCGGGCTTTGCAACGTTTTTCGCATCGAACCCAGCAAGCATCTTGTTTGCCTCTGCCAACTTTTTATTTATTTCTTTAAGTTCATCATCAACCCTCTTATCGGCCCCCGTTTTCTGCTCCAGCGCTTCCCTTGCTGCTCCTAGCTGCTCGTCAGTTATAGTCATGTCTTTATTTAAGGCAGCAGAATGGGTTGAGCGAAGAATGTCTTTATAACGTGGGTCTTTTATAAAAGCGTCTAAAGTAGCATCTCTGTTTGCCAATGGTGTCCCTACGGGCCCGAGAATCATATCGACAGTATCAGGCATATGCGCTCTTAATCCCGCTTCCACCTGATCACGAACAACAACTTTATGAGCGGCGCCTAGGCTGTCGTATCCATTTTCAATGACACCCGAAGGAATAATATCGGCAGACTGAGCTTTTAAGATGGTTGCCTCCGCTGCGGATCCTGGCGGCCGGGATTTTCTCCCATCTACCCCTGCCTCCCAACCGAGCTTATTTTCAAGTTTTGCCGCCCTTCCCTCTTTGTCTGGGAGGGGAGGCGTAGCAAAGCTTTCAATTGCTGATCTTGAGCTTGCTTTTGCGACCTCTTCTTTAATTTTTTTTGCTCTTTCTCTCACCTTAACTGTACCTGTGGGTGTTTCTTGAATAGCGTACCGTCCTTGTGCTTCTCTTTGTTCGGCGGGTGTATATGCTGGCATAAAATTATTTATTTGTTTCGCTCTTTGCAAGACTTAATGCATCATCGATTTTCCCATGTTTTAGAAGAGTTAAAACACTGTCCGCTGTTTCTGATTCTGCCCTTTCTTGTAACTCTCCTTTTTCAATTTTAGCAATATTTAAAAAAATTGGCCACTTGGAAGAAAGTTCCATTAGAAATGCTGAAAGTTCTTCATGTGTCTTTAATAAATCGATTTTATCCAGTACAAACTGCCCTATCTCTGGCAAATCCTCTTCTTTTATATTTCCGTTCTCGAGACTTAACACTACGCATTCGACTATGTCTTTTTCTGCTTGTTCGATTTGTTTTTTAAAATCATCCACTACAATTCATGCTATTAAAGAGGTGGTCAAAAGTCAAGTTAGGCCTATCTATTTTCACGCCCCACCCACAATTGTGAGTCGTTTTGATTCTCTTGCATTGAGAATTTTCACGTTATACGCTGTTATATATGGAAAATCATCCTATACCACAAGACGTGACCGGGTTTAAATTTAAATTGATTGGGAGCATTACGGTTAAGCAGTTTATGTATCTCTTGGGATTTGGAATCCTAGCCACGATTGTTTTTGTTTTACATATTAATTTCTTTATCAAAATCCCTATGATGTTATTTTTCGCAAGCATCGGCGCGGCACTTGCTTTTTTGCCGATCGAGGGAAGACCCATGGATACTATGCTCGTTAATTTTGCAAGAACTATTCCGTCCGAAAATAGGTACATTTTTAGAAAGCGAGGTGCAAATTTGGCTATTTATGAGGTTTTTGCGCCGCCAAAACAACCCACCCGCGTGCAAACAGCCGTTGCGAGAGAGAGAAGCTCAATTGACGATCAACGCGCGGCACTCATTAGCCGTCTTCGGAGTTCTGCATTCAGACCCGATGAAAACGAAGTTCGCACTCTTAATAATATCCATATGTACTTTGAAAACAGCGCTGCTCCTGCACAAACTGCCCCTGTCATTTCACCGGTAACACCACCAGTAGTAATAGATGAGGCGGCGCAAGAAAAAGAGCGAATAGCAAAGTATGAGAAGATAGAGGAGATTGCAAAACAAGCACCTATTCAAGCACGACAAGACGAACCAATTGATGTTGAAGCGCCTGTTCAAAAAGACACGCTCAGATTGAGCAGCGAAGAAAACGTCCATAATATTGAGGATGCAAGCCCTGTCGCTCAAGAGATGAGTGAAAAACCTAATCCGACTCTATCGGCCGGGTTCCCAACGCTCCCAGATGTCGGCAATGTAATTCTTGGGATCGTGCGTGATCCGCGCGGCAAAAGCTTGCAGAACATTTTGGCTGAAGTAATGGATAATAATGGAATTCCTGTCCGTGCCTTTAAAACAAACGCGCTTGGCCAATTTGCATCCGCGACTCCCCTTCCAGACGGTAAATATATAGTCCATTTTGAAGACGCGGGAAAACAGCACGAATTTGAGGAGGTTGAAATAAATCTAAGTGGTGAAATATTCCAGCCGCTTGAAATTGTTTCCACTGATGCCCGAGAGAAATTAAGACGCGAACTATTCGGCGTAAATAATCCAATTGCTGCAGCATAAAATATGGCTAAAAAAAAGATTCACTCGACGACTCAAGATTTTACTGAAATTGTTGATATTTCAGACGACATAGTGTTTTTAAAAGGCGGAAACACTTGTATGATTGCTGAGACTTCCTCTGTCAATTTTTTTCTTCTCTCCCAGGATGAGCAAAACGCACGAATTTATGGATACATGTCGCTTCTTAATTCATTGTCAAGCTACATCCAAATTTTTATTGTCTCGCGCCGCATTGATTTAGGTGCCTATATTAAATTAATTGAAGATAAAATAATAAATGTCAGAAATCCAAAAGTCGGAGAGCAACTAACACTATATAGAGACTTTATTCGAGAACTTGTAAAAGGCGAAGGCCTCCTTGATAAGAGAATCTATGTCGTAATTCCATTTTCGCAGCTTGAGCTTGGAGCCGCGAGCGTTGCTCAGAATGCCGCGCAGAAAAGCTTGTCTTTAAATGAGCGTATAAAATCAGGCCTTATTAGCAAAAGAAACAATGTCCTAACCCAGGTTGAGAGGATGGGCTTGACAGCGCGCCCTTTAGGAACTGATGAACTTATAAAACTTTTTTACGAACTATTTAACCAGGAATTTGTAACGCTGGACTTTAACTCGTCAGATATTAAAAACGTCATAATTTAACAATATTGCTATATGGTTTTATTGCTTTATTGCTGTTCTATAACAATGTAACAATCTAACAATTCAACAATACAATTTATATGTTTAATTTCGGGAAACCAAAACAACAGCAAGCCACCCAAATACCTAGCGAGCCATCTTCGGGCTTTCAGGCCGGAGCTGTTCAAGAAGCGCCTCACTCAACCGCCGTCCAGTCGACGACTCAGAAAACTAACCCAAAGAATGCACCAAGCAATCACCCGAGTGCTTCTTATTCAGCACTCAAGACCGGATCTGTTTCGGTCCTTGATTTAATCTCGCCCTCCTCTATTGAGGTAGATTTCAGGAATATTCGTGTGGGTGATAAATTTTTTAGAACCTTTTTTGTTGTTGATTATCCTCGCCAAGTTTCACCCAATTGGCTCTCAATTCTTATCGATTACAAAGAAACAATGAACATCTCCATGTTTTGTTATCCGATTGAGAGCAAGGATGTATTAAGCAACCTCAGACGTAAAATATCTGAGATGGAGGCAACTCTTCAATCGGACGCCGAGCAGGGCCTTCAGCCAGACCCAAAAATTGAATCCTCGCTTGAAGATGCGATTGCACTTCGCGAGGAACTTGCAAGGGGACTTGAGCGATTTTTCCAATTTGGACTTTATATAACGATAGCAGCAGATTCGGTTGAGGTGCTAGACGTTAAAACTAAAGAGCTCTCCTCGCTCCTTGCCTCAAACCTTATGATCATTAAACCCGCAACTTTACAAATGGAGGAGGGTTATAAAACGACTCTTCCGGGAGGAATCGACAAACTTTTTATAACTCGAAATATGGATACGACGTCTCTTGCGTCAACTTTTCCGTTTACCTCATACGAGATTTCCCACCCAAATGGTATCTTGTATGGCATCAATACTATTAACAATTCGCTCGCGATAGTTGACCGTTTCTCGTTTGAAAACGCAAACGAAGTAGTCTTTGGCAAATCAGGAGCTGGAAAATCCTTTTTGGTAAAGCTTGAAATTCTGCGGCAAATGATGTTTGACGCCGAAATTCTAATTATAGATCCTGAGGATGAATACAGGGCTTTATGTCATGCATTAGACGGCGAGTACATAAACTTTTCTAGCAGTTCTGAGGTAAAAATTAATCCATTTGCTCTTCTATCTGAGGACATGACCGACGCACAGCTTGGAATTAAAATTCTCTCTCTCCACGGACTTTTAAAAACAATGCTCGGAGAGATGACGCCAACCCAGGAGGCAATTCTCGACCGTTCAATTGTTTTGTGTTACAAACAAAAAGGAATAACGCCGGATCCCGCGACTTACAAAAATGAACCTCCGATCATAGAGGATTTATATAAAACTTTGCTCAATATGGAAGAGCCAGAAGCAAAAGATTTGTCTTTTCGTCTGGAAAAATATATAAAGGGCGGATTTTCGGGGCTTTTTAATCAACAGACAAATTATGATATTAAAAACCGCCTTACTGTTTTTTCGCTCAAAACTCTCGAGGACGCTATGCGCCCGATTGCCATGCACGTAGTTTTGGATTTCATCTGGAATCGAGTTCGAACCAAACTTAAGAAGAGAATTCTTGTAGTTGATGAGGCGTGGTATCTAATGCAGCATCCTGATTCTGCCTCGTTCTTGCAGGGAATTGCAAAACGCGCACGAAAATACTTCCTGGGAGTGACTACTTTAACGCAAGACATTGAGGATTTTCTGTCAAGCGACTACGGAAAATCAATACTCTCAAATTCTTCTATCCAGATACTTTTAAAGCAAAACTCGTCGGAGGTTGAAACGCTCGCCAAAGTGCTCTTTCTGTCTGAAGGCGAAAAACAGTTTTTGGTAACTGCGCAAGTCGGGGAAGGGCTTTTGTTTGCCGGACAAAATCACATAACCGCGCAGTTTGTTGCTTCCCAAACCGAATACGAACTTATAACGTCAAAGCCGCAAGACATATTGCGCCAGGAAGATGAGGAAGCAAAGCCGGCCGAACAACCGGCGCCTCAGCCCGAACAACCACAAGCTTCACCTGACCAGGGAATTACTGTCGTATCAAATCCCGTGACACCTCAGCCCCCACCTACACCAGCTGTCCCGGACGTGGCAGGAACACCAAATGGCTAACGATCAAAAAAAACTGGACAGTCCCATTGTTAATATTGTGGCTGATGTTTTTCCGCCGACAAAAAAACGAGAAGACGATGAGGAGGAAGATGCCGGGAATTATGGTCCCGAACCCGAGAACGAACAAGAAAAGCCTCGGGCTAATGCTGTAGATCGTGTAAACAATCTCACGAAGTGGGCAAAACGTGCAAAGTGGGCGAGCCGCCTTTTTGGTGGAGGAGCTGGGGCTGCAGGAACCGGAGCAGGAGCCGCAGGGGCAGCAGCCGGTGGGACAGCAGCCGGCGCAGGTGGAGCCGCAGCAGCGGGAACAGCTACTGCACCCGT
>JBGOVI010000020.1:0-13600 GCA_041478035.1 Patescibacteria group bacterium | reverse complement strand
TGAAAAGTAGTACAAAATGGGAGAAAGTGGGAAAAAGTGGGATAGTTCGACTCCTCTCCCAGAATTAATAAAGTTCGAACAACAAGAATGGAGGCAGGCCATGTTATTAGGACAGTATGAAGTTAAAGTTGATAAAAAAGGCCGCACCGCGCTTCCAAAGAAGTTCCGTGAAGTTTTGGGAAATAAAATCATCGCGACACTCGGATACGAAAGCTCGCTCATTGTTGTCTCAGAAACTGAATGGGAATCTCTCCTTGAGGGCACACGCGGACGGCCATTCATTGAATATGAAACGCGGGAAACCCAACGTTTTCTCCTCGGAGGAGCCTCTCAATTGGAGCTTGATAGCAAGGGACGTTTTATTATACCAGACTATCTCAGAACGTTTGCGGGAATTAAAAACGAGGTCATATTCCTAGGACTGTCGCGGTACGTTGAGATTTGGGACAAGACGCGCTGGCAAATATATCAGAGGCGGCTTGAAAAGAATATAGAAGGGATTTCGGCAAGACTAGTAAAGAAGGGGGAGAAGGATGAATAGTTTTCACACGCCGGTGCTTTTGACAGAAGCGGTAGAAGGACTACAAGTTCGAAAAGACGGAAATTACATAGACGCGACGATTGGGGGCGGAGGACATACACGTTTGATTCTGGATTTAGGAGGAAGAGTTCTAGGAATAGATCAGGACAAAGACGCAATATCGCACCTTAAAAAGAAGTTTGAATTGGGAATTAAAGAGAAACGGCTGGAGCTTGAGTGTGGAAATTTCGCTGATATTGAGAAAATTGCGAAACTCCACGGAATGAATAGCGTAGATGGGATTTTATTTGATTTGGGTGTATCAAGCTATCAGATTGACGAGTCGGGCCGGGGTTTTAGTTTCATGCGGGATGAAGCGCTTGATATGAGAATGTCACAAGGAAGCGAACTTAATGCGTCTGAAATTATAAATACTTGGCCGGAAAGTGATCTTGTCGCGATTTTTGCAAAATACGGCGAAGAGCCTGCTGCATCAGAAGTGGCGCGCGAGATTGTTTTCCGGCGCAAGAAAAAAAAGATTGAGACAACAGGCCAACTCGTTGAGATAATTAGAGGCGTTGGGGCTGTCAGGGCGGTTAAGATTCATCCGGCGACAAGGATATTTCAGGCTCTGAGAATTGTTGTTAATAAAGAAATCGAAAACTTAAGAAAAGGCTTAATTGAGGGATTCAAACTTCTTAAAAAAGGCGGTCGGCTTGAGATCATCTCATTTCATTCGCTCGAAGACCGCGTAGTAAAGCTTTATTTTTTAGAACTTGAAAGATCTAGGTTCGCAAAGATAATAACTAAAAAGCCGGTTACGGCCGCGTTCGAAGAAACAAGAAGCAACAGGAGAGCGAGGAGTGCGAAATTAAGAATAAGCGAAAGATTATGAAGAAACTAGTTACAAGTTCGTCAATTTTATTAATAGCTATCGCCGTAATTACGCAAGGCGTGGTTATATATATTTCAAATACGTCGGCGGCTGATTCAATCCGCGCAACAAAAGTTTCACTAAAACTTAATGAGCTTTCCGAGGAAAACATCAATATTGAAAGTAAGATTCTGACCTTTGCTTCTTATCAAGCGGTTGCTTCACGCGCAGCAGTTTTAGGGTTTGAGAGTACGCGCGATTTTGTTTCGGTATATGACCCCGTTACAGTTGCACTTTCAAGATGAGGCAGGCCAATTCAACCCGCGCAGGATTTGTAATCTTTGGGATTTTTATTCTTTATGCCGTTCTTTGCGCGAGGCTTTTTTATTGGCAGGTTATTCAGGCTCAAAGCCTCTCTGAGCTTGGCCGGGCCCAGAGCCTTGAAGCACTTGAGATTCCCTCCCTTCGAGGACAAATACTCGCCGCTGATAATTTTCCTCTCGCAGCAAATACCATATCATACCTTGTCTACACAAATCCAAAACTCTCCCGTGACAAAAAAGATTACTCTGAGAGGCTTGGAAAAGTTCTCGACGTTGATCCGGCTTCACTTTCTGCCAAGCTCACCCAAAATCTTTTCTGGATAAAACTTGCACAGAATCTAGCTCCACTAAAAAAAGAAGAAATCGCAAAATTAAACCTGCCTGGGATTGGATTTGAACAGCAATACTCCCGTTTTTACCCCGAGGCTTCCATGGCCGCGCACTTGATAGGATTTGTCGGGCGCGATGATCAGGGACACGCTCACGGATATTTCGGCGTTGAAGGCGAGTACAATTCACAACTTTCCGGGCGGAACGGAGCAAAATACGGGGTTCGTGATGCACTCGGTAATGAAATCTTAGGAGACGTGCGGGAGATTTCAAAAATAGACGGGAGGACAATTCGTTTGACTTTAGATAGAACGGTTCAGTATTCGGTTGATACCAAGCTTGCCGAGGGAGTCGAAAAGTATGGCGCAGACGGTGGAAGCGTGATAGTTTTGGATTCTGAGAGCGGCGCAGTTCTTGCTATGGCATCGTATCCTACTTTTAACCCTCAAAAATATTACGAAGCGGATCCGTCGACTTATAAAAATCCCGTTTTATCGAGCCTCTATGAGCCTGGATCAACATTTAAAGTCTTGGTTATGGCTTCGGCTATTGACTTGGGACGTGTCAAGCCTGATACGCGGTGTACTATTTGTGCCGGGCCCATTCAGATGGGCGAATACAAAATAAAGACGTGGAATGATAAGTATAATCCGGGAATAAATATGAATGACGTGATAGTTCACTCAGATAATACGGGAATGGTATACGTCGGGCAGAAAATTGGCGTCAAAAATATGGTTTCATATCTTAAGCGTTTTGGACTCGGGGAGCCAACAGGCATAGATTTGCAGGGGGAGGCGACGGGCGTGGTTCGCGATCCCGAATCCTGGCACCTTATTGATCTTGCGACCACGTCTTTTGGGCAGGGAGTATCCTTGACGCCGATTCAGCTCGTTGCTGCAGTCAATTCGCTTGCAAATGACGGAGTACGCCTTACGCCTTACGTTGTCTCACAAATTGTGACGCCTGATGGGAAAACGATTGATATAAAACATGAAGGAGGTTCGCGAACTGTCTCTGCAGTTGCCGCCAAGACTGTGACGTCCATGATGGTAAATGCAGTTGAATTTGGCGAGGCAAAGTGGACGAAAATTAAGGGGTATAAAATTGCAGGAAAGACGGGGACTGCACAGATTCCCGTTGCAGGGCACTATGATCCAAACCAGACGGTCGCTTCGTTTGTAGGCTTTTTCCCACCGAGCAGGCCTAAAATTACAATGTTTGTTCTCTTAAACCATCCACGAACCTCAATCTACGGATCAGAAACAGCCGCACCAATCTTCTTCAATATTGCAAGAGACTTGATTAAGTATTACAACTTGCCACCGGAGTAGTCCCATAATATAGTATGTCAGGCACGATTATGTTATAATTGTTCGATTATGAGTGTGTATAGAAAAATATATTTTATGGGTCGGACTGAGGTCGCCTAAGGCGACCGAGGGAGACCGGCTGCGAGCGAAGCGAGACAGCGGTGGGTGAGAACAGGTTTGATATTAATTTAAACAAACATGATAAGGAAGATATACTTTATGGGTATTAAAGGCGTAGGGATGGCGACTTTGGCTGTTATAGCCAAGCAAGCCGGGTGTATTGTGAGTGGAAGTGACGTTGAGGAAGAATTTATTACGGATAAAATTTTAAAGGAAGCAGGGATTGATGTTCAATTAGGCTTTAAAAAAGAAAATGTAGAGGAATTCTTTGGGAGCAGCCCAAAGAATGAATGTTTAGTAATAGCTACAGGAGCGCATGATGGGTTTGAAAATGTCGAGGTTCGGGAGGTTATGGAGGTTGGGGATATTAGGGTGATATCGCACGGAGAGGCTGTGGGATTCTTTATGAGCGGAGAATTGTTCGATCGAACTGATATTGAGGGCATATCGGTTGCGGGGGCGCATGGGAAGACTACAATTGCTTCAATGATAGCATCGTGTCTTGTTCGTTTAGGTCTTGATCCGAGCTACACCGTCGGAACGAGCGAAATAAATCCAATTGGTGCGGCCGGGCACTATGGAAAAGGAAAGTATTTTGTAGCCGAGGCTGATGAATATCTCGCCGAAGGAAAATATGACCGTACCCCGAAATTTTTATACCAGCACCCAAAATATCTCATAATCAACAACGTTGACTTTGACCATCCGGATTTTTATAAAAATATTGACGAAGTGCGTGATGCATACGAAAAATTCGTCGCGAGTTTAGGTTCGGACGGACTGTTGATAGCTAACGGAGACGACATAAACATATTAAATATAAAAGATAAAATATTAAAAATAAAGACAATAACTTACGGGACGGATGAGGGAAATGAATTCGTCATAAAAAATTATAGACAAGATGGTTTGAGCTCGACGTTTGAGGTTTTGAGGAACGGTACAGAGCTTGGAGAGTTCGATCTTTCAGTGCCGGGGTATCATAATGCTAAAAATGCGCTTGCGGGAATCGCGCTCTTGATGGAACTTGGGATTTCTGTTTCATCGATTCAAAAAGTACTACCTGAGTTTCTCGGTTCAAAAAGAAGGTTTGAAAAGGCGGGCGAAACAGCATCGGGAGTTCAAATTTACGACGATTACGCACACCATCCCGAGGAGATTAGAAAGACTTTAGAGGCAGTTCGAACTGCATTTCCGGACAAAAAAATAACCGTAGTTTTTCAGGCACACACGTATGCCAGGACGCGTTCGCTTCTCTCCGAATTTGTATCATCTTTTGCGGGAGTTGATGAACTTATTATTTTACCGACTTTTGCTTCTGCGAGGGATTCAGGTTCGTTTGACATACAAGAAGACCGTGCCTTTGTTGAAAAAATACGCGCGATTCAGCCGAATGTAAAACTAATCGAAACAATTTCAGGTGTGGTAGAATACATAGACAAAAATATTGTAGGTTCGGATAAAATAGTAATTACGATGGGGGCGGGGGACGTATATAAGATAGCATATCGTCTTGTAGAAAATAGTTGAATGGCTAAAATGGTTAAATAGTTAAAACCATGTAACTATTGAGCTATTTAAGCTATTTTTAATTATATGAAGAAATATGTAGTTCGTGGTGGTAACAGATTAGCGGGAGGAGTGGCCGCTTCCGGTGCTAAAAACGCGGTTTTAAAGGCCATAGTTGCCGCGTGTCTGACATCCGATCCGGTCGAAATAAAAAACATACCGCTTATTAATGATTTCTTTGTTCTTCTTGAACTCGTCCGTGAGATTGGCGGTAAAGTCACACTTGTAGGACATACTGTTAAAATTGAAGTCAAAGAGATCAAAAATATAAAAATCCCGCTTGAAATGGGAGCAAAAATAAGAACTTCATCAATGATGGCAGCACCTCTTCTTGCGCGCCGCGGCGAAGCACTGATTCCAAACCCCGGCGGGTGCCGCATCGGAGCGCGTCCCATAGACCGCCATATGGAGGGTCTTGCGACAATGGGAGTTGAAAGCCATTATAGTAGCTCTGACGGCTATTTTCATTTAAAAACAAAAGGACTCAAAGGGACAACCTATCGCTTCTCAAAAAATACGCATACGGGAACTGAATTTTTAATTCTTGCGGCGGTTTTAGCAAATGGCGTGACAACCATCGAAAATGCCGCAGAAGAGCCCGAGATTGACGATCTAATAGCTCTTCTTAACCAGATGGGGGCAAATATTAAACGAAAGAAGGCTAGGACAATAATTATTACTGGTGTCGCAAGGCTTCACGGAACGAGCTACACTATAATGGCAGATCGAAATGAAGTTGTGACGTTTGCAGTTCTATCGGCTTTGACCGGGGGTAAGATTTATATTAAAAATGTCCAGACGAAGCATATCGAAGCGTTTCTTTCCGAGTTTAGGGACGCCGGGGGTGTTTGGGAAGAAAAAGAACAAGGAATAAGGTTTTACATGAAAAATGGAACTCGTGCGACAGATATTGTGACACAGCCTCATCCAGGTTTTATGACGGATTGGCAAGGACCCTGGGCAATTTTTATGACGCAGGCAAAAGGTGTATCGACGATTCATGAGACTGTGTATGAAAGCAGATTCGGCTATTATGAAGAACTTGCCAAAATGGGCGCCGAGCTTTTCTTATTTACGCCAAAAGTCTCAGCGCCCGAAAAATTTTACAACTTCAACTACTCAAAAGAGACAGAGACCCAGCAAGGCCTTAGAATTAAGGGTCCAACACCGCTTCATAACGCCGTTCTCTCAATTTCCGACCTTAGGGCAGGGGCTACGGTCGTAATTGCGGCTTTAATTGCCAAAGGCGAGAGCATTGTTTACGGCGCTGAGATATTAGAACGCGGTTATGAAAGTTTTGATGTGCGGCTTCGCGCACTTGGCGCTGATATAAAAGTAACTGAGGACGAGGCGCTTGAAATATAAATATGCAAGCAGTAATTTTATCAGGGGGCGCATCAAGCAGATTCTACCCTTTTAATAATGTTTCAAAAGCACTAATTAAGATTGCCGGCGAACCACTTATTGTCCACACGATACGTTCAATAAAACGCGCCGGAATAAACGATGTCGTTCTCTTGACGGGGCCAGCAAACTATTTCAAGGAAGAACTCGGAAATGGCAGAAAGTTCGGCGTGAAAATAACTTATGCAGCGATCCCAAAGCCAACGGGAATGGGAGACGGGCTTTTAATTTGCTCGAAATTTATCAAGGGCGATTTCTTTTTAGTTAATCCACATCATGCAGAGTTTGACTTGCTCAAAAAGGTGATTGACGAGAAAAAGGGAACAAATCAAGACGCAATACTTCTTGCGCGTGAAAATCCCGACAAAGGTAAGTATGGAGTTTTAAAAATAGACGGCGACCGCGTTGTTGCAATTGTTGAAAAACCCAAAAGCCATAAAGGGCTCTCAGACTTGAGAGTTATAGGAGTCTATTTTCTCAATCAGGAGTTCGTGAGCGTTTTAAAAAAGGTAAAACGCGAACATTACAGCTTTGAAAAAGCACTTGACTTATTTGCGAAACAAGGAAAGGTCCGTGTAGCTATAACTTCGAATGAAGTTTTGACGTTGAAATATCCATGGGATCTGTTATCGGTCAAAAATTATATTTTAGGAAAGCTCACAAGGAGTATCTCGAAGAAAGCAAGGATATCAAAATTGGCTGACATACAAGGAAATGTAGTAATCGAAAAAGGCGCTGAAATTTCAGAAAACGCCGTAATTAAAGGCCCGGCATATATTGGTCGAGACGTATTTATCGGTTCGAATACTTTAATAAGAAATAGTTCGGATATAGAAGAAGGAGCAAAAGTCGGGGGATATATGGAGGTAAAAAATTCATTGATAGGCGAAGGTTCTAAGACGCATTCGGGTTTTATTGGCGATTCGATTGTGGGTTCAAACAATAAGATAGGCGCGCACTTTGGCAGCGCAAACGTTCGTCTTGATAGAAATAGTGTTAAAAGTGAAGTAAAGGGCGAGAAAATTAATACTGGTCTACGGTCACTCGGCGCAATTATCGGGAGCGGTGTGACAATAGGCGAGCGCGTTTCAACCATGCCAGGAGTCATAATCGGTAATAACACCGTTATTGGGCCTTCAACTACTGTTATAAACAATGTTGCGAGCGACACCACTTACTACACAAAGTTTGCAGAAATAATTGAGAAGAGGAAATAGGTTTTAATGGCGGGTATACTTTTTCAGATCACATCAGTATTTTTCTTCATTTGGCTTTCATCAAGCGCACTTCATTATGTGAGACTATTTGAGGAAAAAGAGAACGATACAAAAAGGATTTTTGTTTATTTACGGGAAACAAGACGCGGGAAAAGTATTCTGACGGGAAAAGTGACAATTGCCAAATGGGCCATAATTTTTTTATACGGCGTAACTGTTTTTTCCGCGAACTTTGATATTTATTACCATATAGTAGTTTTTCTGTTTTATTTTGGGCTCTTCTTATTATTTATTAAAAGGATCTTATCAAGAGAAATAGTTTTTCCTAAGTTTTCAAAAGTGGCGGTTGCGGTCTTGACTCTTTCAATCGGTACTGAGGTTCTTCTTTTTGCCTTTGCACCCCTTGACCGTTTTTTGTGGATTCTTATAATTGACAAGCTGCTTTTAGTTTTTATCACGCTGTATCTCACGCTTTTCTCCGTTTTTTTTGATTTTTCGCAAGATCTTGAGGTAAATCTTGCAATTGATAAGATCGCGCGCCGCCCCAAACTTTTTTCAATTGTGGTTGTCGGAAGTTATGGCAGGGGATCTACAAAAGAATTTATTTCCCAAATTCTCTCGGTTCGTTACAACGTTCTTACAACGAAAACTTCATTTGCAAACCCGGTTAGAATAGCAGCAACTATCAACCATGATTTGTCGCAAAAGAAACAAATATTTATAGCTGAAGTCGACGATTATAGGAAAGAAGACGTACGTGATATATGTACGATTATAAAACCTAAGATTGTTGTTGTTACCGGGGTTAACGAGCAGAAGCTTTCAGTTTTCGGTAGTATAGAAAAAATAATAGAATCGAAACTTGAAGCCGTCGCTTCGCTCTCGCGCGACGGGGTTGCGCTTTTATACGGTAAGGGCGAGCACGTAAAAAAATTAATAAGTGCGACGAAAAACAAAAAATTTATATACGGAATTTCGGAAAACAACTTATCGCTTGATGTTATAGCGGACAATATAAAAGAAGGAAAATTTGGCCTTTCGTTTACTGTTTATTTACTTGGAAAACGCTACAAACTGTCAGGAGTTAAACTTTTAGGAAGACAAAATATTGAAAATTTAATCCCTGCAATCTTTATCGGGGTTTATGCTGGTATTGATTTTTCACTAATTAGGCGGACAATTTTGCAGTTTCGTCCTTTGAAGGGCGCAATGGAGCCAAGAAGGCACGCAAGCGGTGCGATACTTATCAATGATACCTACAACGCAAATATTAATTCTGTCGCACGGGCACTTTCATACATAAAGCTTTACCGCGGGAAAAAGGTTCTTGTTCTTGAGCCGCTTGTTGAGCTTGGTAAAACTGCCGAGTCTGTACACCGCGAGCTGGGTAGGACAATTGGTGAAGTTTGCGATTTTCTATTTCCGACGAACGACAATTATTTGAAATTCTTAAAGATGGGTATTAAGGATAGTGCTTCGAACTGCAAAATTAAGGTTGCCGCACCTAGTGAGATAATTAATTTTGTTAACAAAAATACAGAAAAGGAAGACGTAGTTATTTTTGAAGGAATTGAAGCTGGTCAAGCATTTACCGGTGTCGCATCGGAAGATGTTTACTGAAAGGCCTGCCTGCCTCTGGCGGGTTTTGAAGTAGGGCGAATTGGTGTTATAATCAAATTTGTCGTTCGTTTTTTTTATGGAACGCGTGTTTGGGTTTTCAATTATATCTCTTGTCATAACTGGCATTTTGCTCGTACCTTTTATTGACTTTCTTTACAAAATTAAGCTCCAGAAGAAACAGAATCACCGCGATATCTTCAACAAGAGAATCCGTTTTTTTGACAAACTTTCCTCTTGGAAAGTTGGAACACCTTTTGGAGGGGGACTTCTTATTGTATTTGTTGTAACCCTTTTGACGCTTTGGGCCTACGGGTTGCTGCATGTGAAGGTCAAATTTTGGGAATTGCTGGTTCTCCTATTAACATTTGTCGGATTTGGTGCTCTTGGTTTTTATGATGACGTCAGGAAAATTTTCAATATCAATGACGGAGTTTTTGGTTTAAAACCCGTACATAAGTTTATTATTCAGTGGATTTTGGCGCTGATTATTGGTGCCATAATGTATTTTCAGCTCGGATACTCTTTTGTGTACGTTCATTGGTTTGGACAAGTAACACTTGGCATTTTCTACATTCTTTTTGCGGCATTTACAATAGTTTCATTTACTAATGCCGTTAATATTTCTGATGGGCTTGATGGTTTGGCAACAGGACTTCTTATAATCTGCCTTGTCGCATTTCTTGCAATATCCGGGTCAACACTCGATAGTTTTTTATCAGTCTTTATTGCGACGCTTTTAGGTTCGGCAACGGCCTTTCTTTACTTTAATATATATAAGGCAAGACTTTGGCTTGGAGACGTTGGCGCACTGTCCCTTGGGGCAGTACTGGCGGTTATTGGGCTTTTGACCGGAAAGCCAATCTCAGTAGCTTTAATCGGCGGCGTTTTTGTAATCGAGGTGGGATCATCGCTTCTTCAGATTTTGTCGCGCCGGTTTTTTGGCAGGAGAATCCTGCCTGCAACTCCTATTCATGTTTATTTTGTAAAGCGTGGGTGGGAAGAACCTAAGGTTGTTATGCGGGCGTGGCTTCTCGGCGTTGTCTTTGCCATCCTTGGTCTTTATATCGCCTTCTTATGAGTCGTTCCGGAATTTTTCTACTTTTGCTTTCACTCACCTTGAGCGCGATTGGAGTTTTTGTGCTTTTTGAGAGCTCAACCTATACGGCTCTCCTGTCGCTTTCTGACAAATACTACTTTGTTAAAAATCAAGCTATATGGTTTGTTCTTGGTGTGATTGCTTGTGTTTTAGTATCAAGAATTAATTACAAAGTATATTACAAAATTGCTTTGCCGGTGTTACTTTTCTCGCTTGCGCTTCTTGTCGCCGTTTTTTTGCCGGGAATTGGACTTGCTCTAAAAGGAGCACATAGGTGGATAAATCTCGGTGTGGTAATTGTTCAACCCTCCGAGATCTTAAAAATCACGCTTACGATTTATCTTGCCGCGTGGCTTTCGGTAAAAGAAAAAGCTCGCTTTTTTGCATTTTTGCTCTTACTTTCCGCAAGCACCCTTCTTGTAATTTTGGAACCTGACATGGGAACGGCTATTATTATTGCCGCGACAGCAACGACTGTTTACTTCCTGTCGGGCGCGCCTATCCGGGACTTATTATTAATTGCTGGAGTTATTATTATTGGTGCTTTTGCTCTCGTGAAACTTGAGCCTTACAGGGCGGCGAGGCTGGCGTCTTACCAAAATTTTGACGTACGCGACCTTTCAAAAACTTCTTATCACGTCCGTCAGATTCTAATAGCCTTGGGGTCGGGCGGGTTGACTGGTGTCGGATTTGGAAATTCGACTCAGAAGTATGCATATCTACCGGAAAGCACCACTGATTCGATTTTTGCGATATATGCTGAGGAGGCGGGCTTTTTTGGCACAACGATTTTAATTTGCCTTTTTGCCTCTCTTGTTTTTTCAGGATTTACTATCGCGCTAGCTGCACCTGATCTTTTCGGCAAGCTCCTGGCGTCAGGCATCATTACTTTTATTGGGGTTCAGGTGTTCACGAACATTGCCTCGCAAGTCGTATTGATTCCTTTAACGGGTGTTCCTCTGCCTTTTATTTCATACGGAGGTTCATCTTTAATTATTAATCTTGTATCAATCGGTATACTTTTGAACATTTCAAGGAAAGAAGACCGTAAATCTAAATGAGAATATTAATTACGGGAGGACATTTTTCACCTGCATACAGCATTATTGCAGAACTTAAAAGGCGAGGGTACGAAGTCTCAATTGCCGGAAGAAGACATCCGTTCGAGGATGACCAGAGCGTATCTTTTGAATACCAGGTTTGTCAAAAAGAAAACGTGCCGTTTTACGAGATAAAAACAGGAAGATACCAAAGAAGATTTACAGCCTATACAATATCATCTCTTTTAAAAACCCCAAGTGGTGTTGTTGGAGCAATTATATTATTAAAGAAAGTGCGTCCGGATATTGTCATGACCTTCGGAGGATACATAGGGCTCCCGATTGCTATCGCTTCGGCATTTCTTGGCATCAGGGTAGTTTTACATGAACAAACCCAAGGAGCGGGTCTTTCGAGCAAGATAATTGCGCGGCTTGCCCAAAAAATATGCATTTCGTTTAGAAGCTCAAAAGATTACTTTCCAAAAGAAAAGACCGTTTTTACAGGCAATCCGATTCGGCAGGAAATTTTTGAAACCGGAAAGCAATTTCCTATTCCGAAGGGAAAAATTATATATATTACGGGAGGAAGTACCGGTTCTCATTTTATTAATTTAGCAATATATGAAATTGCGGATTTACTTCTTAACGAATATGTGCTGATTCATCAAACCGGGGACAGCAAGAAATTTGATGATTTTGAAAGACTTCACGCTTTAAAAGACAGGTTGGATCGAAATAAGCAGAGGCGATATATCCTGAGAAAGTTTATCTATCCTGATGAAATAGGCCGGGTATTCGCCTCGGCGGATCTTATTCTCTCCCGCGCCGGCGCAAACATCGTATTTGAGATTTTCGCCACAAAAAAAATGAGCCTTTTGATACCGCTTCCCCACGGACAAGACAACGAACAGTTGTCTAATGCCGCGCTTGTCAGAAGTCTTGGCATCGGTGAATATATTGATCAAGAGGATGCGAGTGGAAAAACAATTGTATCAAAAATTACTGAGATGTTTGAGAACAAGGAAAAGTACAAGAGAAATATGAAAAAAACGGCGGAATTTATAGTTCCTGATGCGGCAAAAAAAATTGCTGACGTTGTAGAAAACGTTTATGATAAAAAGGCAAGCTAGGAGGAAGGTTCGATTGTTTGTGTTTTTCTCTTTGGGCGTGTCGGTGTGTCTGGTTTTTGCGTTTTTTTTAGTTTTTGGGATAAAGGCAGTGTGGCCTTTGGCAAATATGGGGATAGTAGGTAGCCCTGATAAAATAATTAAACCCGTTCCCGCACTAATTACAATCGCAGAACTTTCAAAAAAGCTAGATTCTGCGAATTTAATCCTTGACTCATTATCCGTTTCATCTACCTCAGGAGTGTTTGTTGGGGTTGTGCGAGACGGACCGACGGTTTATTTCTCAGACAGTAAAGATTCTTCATGGCAAGCTAATTTTCTTGGGCAAGTTCTATCGCGAACAACGGCTGATAATAAAAATCCTAAGGTTGTGGATTTGACTGGCGCGCGGCCTATTGTAAAATTTTGAGCGTTCGTATAGTATAAAACTATGCCAGAAACACGAATTGTGGTAGGCGTTGACATAGGCTCATCCAAAATTGCAACGGTTATAGGACAGGTTCAGGAAGAATCGCTTAATATCTTAGGGGTTTCGGAGGTTGTATCGCGCGGGATCAGGCGCGGTCAGATCGTAGACATTGAAGAAGCGGCAACGTCAATCAATGCCGCACTTGATTCTGCCGAGCGCATGGCGGGGTATTCTGTGGACCACGTTTTTGTTTCTCTATCAGGTGCTCACATTTTAAGCCAGAATTCCAAGGGAATTGTCGCAATTTCGGCTCCGAATGGCGAGATAACCGAATCAGACGTGACGCGCGTCCTTGAGGCGGCA
The DNA here is from genome assembly GCA_041478035.1 of Patescibacteria group bacterium. Taxonomy (GTDB): domain Bacteria; phylum Patescibacteriota; class Microgenomatia; order Levybacterales; family GWA1-39-11; genus GWA1-39-11. Next base: position 275 of record JBGOVI010000020.1, on the reverse strand, counting down.
GGAGCTGTTTCAACTCCTTCGACAACTACGATTCTGCACGTTTTGCCCAAAACTTTTACCGTTGATGGAGAGTCGGGAATCAAAGATCCTGTTGGAATGACGGGTGTTCGTTTGGAAGTTGAAACACATATAATAACCGCAAATTCGGTCTCGGTTAAAAACATACAGCGAGTGCTCGAACAAGAAGCAGGAGTAAACGTTTCGGGGATAGTCTTTTCAGGTCTCGCCTCATCGCTTTCTGTTTTGACAGATACAGAGCGCGAGCTTGGAGTGGT
>JBGOVI010000067.1:0-3988 GCA_041478035.1 Patescibacteria group bacterium | reverse complement strand
CTCAAGCATAGTCTTTTCCTGCCTAAAGACTAACGCTTACTTTTAAAAGAGCATTGCTTTTCGTACTTAAGGTTTTATTTCACAGTAGCGAAAGCGATGCTCTTTTTTTCTTCGCCCGCCGAAGCTTTATGCGAAGGCGGGATCTGCCCTTAAAGTATGATTGGGAAACTTAATCCCCTATCAATCAACTTTTTGATTTGGTCTCTTCCTGCTTTCTCGATTGAATCTTGATAGAAGTCAACTACCCGACGGCTCGCTCTTTTATTTTTTCTTTGAAACAATTTTAGAAATTTCATTTCATTCGTAGTATATCACAGTTTGTCAAGGGCCGCAACCTATAGCAAAATTACGGCCAAAAAGTGTTAGACCTAGAGTTTCATAAGTTACAATTTAGACTATTTTATCAGTCTATTTTGATTTTAAAAATAAAAATGTGGATAACTTTGGTAAAAATATTTTGAGTCTTGACAAAGAAGAAAGTCTACTGTCTACCGACTACGGACTACAGCTTTTTTTATTACACTAGCGAAAACGGATAGAAATGTTATACCAAGTATGGCAAATCCAAAATACTCCAAATACTGCGGTAAATATACTATTATGATGCTGTAGTCAGTAGACCGTTGACTATTAGCATCTAGGAGCCAGCCGTTTGCCCAGCCGTTTACTTCAATATGCTGTTTGAGTTCGCTCCCGAGGATAAAAGGCAAAGCTAAGTTTGCATAATTCATAATTCGCGATTCATAATTCTTGACTCTATAGGCTTTCCAGCCCGGATCGTAGGATTGGGAGAGAATTAGAGAAGTTGAGGCCGTTGGGGAGGTTCGGGAAAAACGAACTAGATACAGACTTTCATTAGAGTAAGAAACCGATGCGATTTTGGCAGGTTCGGCTGTGTTTGAATTTGGCACACCAGAAGATATGAAGAGTTCGGTCAAAAACTTATATGGAATAGGGTAAACTTCAATATTTGACAGCGTATTTTTTGTTGTATCACGGCCTATTGATGAGTTTTCAAAATGGAAAGAGTAGCCAACGCCTGCCTGTTGCATCGGAGGCAAAATAAAAGATTGACTGTTCGTTTTATTGTTCAGATATATGTCTAGGGGGGTATATTTTTCGTCCTCGTTTAGAACCCAGAAGTGAAGAGGCATTCCCTGAGTGTTTTTGGCGTCGACAAAAATTGCGTACCCCTGATCTGAGAAAAGAGTCGATGAATAAAAAGAAAGACACTGCGTATCATTAACGTTAAGAAGGTTTATCGCGCCTGCATCGTAGGATATTTCATTTACGCCAGCCCTAAAAGAGTTGCAGTCTTCTGCCTTTGCCTCCTGGCCAAGAGCTTTAAAGGAAAGATAGGAATCGTCAATCTTCGGCAAAGTTATTGTCATTTTATGCTTACCTGCATGAAGTATAATCTTTTGTTCTTGCGAATAGATGTCTTCAATAACGGTTTGACCCACGCTGGACGAAGCAAGTAAACCCGCGGCAGATACTACTATTTGATTATCTTGCTTTCTGCTCAAAAATGACGTCCCAACTAAACTATTATTTCCTCCTCCGCTCAAAAGCGTAATATTTGACGTGCCGTTAATATTAATAGTCACGGGATAGGAAGTCGTTTGGGGAAGCTTTGCAAGAGCAAGAGTGAGTGTGTTTCCCCATACTTTTTGGCCGTCAATTTTTATTTCGGGCGTTTTAATAACGGCAGTGAGTTGTGTATCACCCCGTTCGTCTTGATCTTTATAGATCGCAACGGGCGTAATTGTTTCGTTTTCGAAAAACTGTGGAATTTTTAACTGAGAATTTTCAGGAAGGTCGATTTGTTTTTCAATTGAAAGTGAATCGACGTCTTTTGTGAGTTTGAAATCGCCTTTGATTTCTTTTTGTGAAAACAATCCTCCGAAAGGAAAGGCATAGCTCGTCGCTTGTCGCCCGTCGCTTGTCGAAGTGCGAATTGCGACTTGCGATTCGCCAGATATATAGTTGCCGAGATTTTGGTAGGCGGGGTCGGACGTTTTCCAGAAGGGAATATCGACATGCGGCAGGTTCGCATTTGTCGTAAATACGAAAGACTTTGGTTTGTCGGCCAAATCCACCTTGTAAATTTTTATTTTGCCGAATGTAGCGGCGGGTTTTACCATTGGGAGCAGGCCTAAAAGATTTTCTGTTTCATCATAAAAGAGACGCTTTGGGGAAGAAGGATAGATTACATTTTCATCGAGCAAGACCCAAGTGATTTGATATTTGTTGAAAACGTTTTGAAGCCTTTGCGGATCTTTTGAATAAAGCGCTTGGGAGAGTTCATAATAATATTCTTCTGAAGTTTTTGACCAAACGTCAAAAGCGCGGTCAAGAATTGGCTGCTTTATTCCATACCACAAGAAGCCCGACCCGCCCATGCCGAAACGATACTCAGTCCAGCCCCAGAAGGTGGGTTGGGGAAGGTCGGCAATTCGAGTCGCGGGATCTTGTTTCTTGAAAAAATCAAAGGTTTGAAAATATTCCATTGGGATGGCTGTCCGCTCCTTATTATAGAAGAGATGGCCAGTGAAGATTGGAAAAGCAAGCAGGACAATTAACGAAGCAGGAATAAGGAATAAGGAATAACGGGTTAGATTAAAGATTAAAGATTTATGATTAAGGATCTTTTTGGAAAGAAGTTCGATTAGAAATGAAAGACCGAGGGCGAGAAAGATTGAATATGTTAAGGCGGCAAGGATTGAGAATTTTGTGAAAGGGAAGCGGAAGACTTGGGCCGCAAGGGGAAGAATTCTTAAAAGTGCGTTTAAAAGTGAAAAAGGGAAAGCGTCTATTGCAAGCATGGAGAAAGAGAAAAAGAAAAGGGCAGCGAAGGCCACATGTTTGCGATTTATGATTGACGATTTATGATTTATGATTTTAGAAATCGAAGAGAAAGCTCCCAGCAATATTATTCCAAAAAGCGCAAATCCGAAGACAGGAACGAGTGGGTTTGAAAAGTGAGCACGCCAAGGGACAAACATAAAGTTGTTATTTCCATTTACGTCAGGATCAACGTTATTAAACCAGAAGCCTTTTAAAAGCGCCGTGTCTTGAAGAGTTCCAAACTCTTTGTTTTGCGCAAATATAGTTTGGGTATCCATCTGGTCAATTTTAGCCTCTATATTGACGTGGGAGTTTTTAATCGTGAAATATGAAAACGGCATAATCCAATAGGCGTTGGTTATGAAAAGCGCGGCAAAAACAAGAGCGGCCTTTTTGACTACGAGTTTGTGTTCGTGAGACATTAAAAATTCTACGCTAGCAAAAATTAAAAGCGCCATTACAACAACTACAAAAATGGTCGGGATATAAAATGAAGGAGCGGATAACAGGAAAACTAAAAGCATAAAACTAAAATGTTTAAAGTTTGCTTTTCTAAAAAAGACGAGGACCGAAAGGAATATCCAAGGAAGAGAAGCAAAATGAGCGCTGAACGCCTCGAAAGGGGCGTAGAATGTTTGAACTGTCGCGATGTTTAGCGTGTAGAATAAAGCGGCGACAAATGAATAAGACTGAAGACTTAAGACTGAAGACTTAAGACTGTAAAAAAGGTGCTTTGTCAAAAAATACGCTCCAACTCCTCCCAGAAATAACATCGTGAAGGTCGAAACATAACGGATCATATTCTGCGGGAACACAAGCGAAAGTAATAGAACATATATTTGCCGGATCAAATCTGATGCATGCCCCATGCCTCCCAAAAGCCCAAGCGATTGATATTCTTGCCATACGGCAAAAATCGACCTCTGGATGTTTATTCCAGGCGCCAATTCAGGGAGTAAGTTATCCCACCCAACCAAATACGTGTGCGGAATATAGTTGGCTACAAATAAAAGTATGCTTAAAATAAGCAAGCCGAGAATCGGCCAATGCTTTGAAATTGCCTTCATAATTTATTTTACACTTGAGAGACCCCAAATCGGAAGAGCGGGGAAACAGCGGGGAAGGTAATTTTATCCAAGTT
>JBGOVI010000027.1:0-8948 GCA_041478035.1 Patescibacteria group bacterium | reverse complement strand
GAGTGTCGCTGAGGAAGTGGAGGCAAAAGAAAAGATTTGGGACCTGCGGGAAACACGAGACAGATTCTTAAAAGAGGCGACTCGTAATCTTGCTGCAAAAACAAAATCCCTTGCTGTTACAACAACAGACGAAGGAGACATTTATTACGCAGGGTATTCAAATATTCTTGAAATGCCTGAGTTTTATGACATTGATATTACAAAAAATTTACTTGCCATCTTGGATGACACATCATATTTTGATAGAATATTAAGTCGGCTTGAAAATGAGTGCGCTGTATTTCTTGAGGATGATTTTGAAGAGGAAGCAATGAAACCTTACGGATTTGTTTTCTCAAAATTTGAAACAAATGGCCATCATATCGGAACCGTCGGAGTAATTGGGCCAAGCCGAATGCAGTACGATTTGGTGATCCCTCTGGTTAGATATTTTGGAAACTTGCTTGGTGAAGTCGGTGATTGGAAGTAATACAATGAATGATGACACAGAAAAAGTTCAAGAACAAAGTTCGGAACAGAATATAAAGAAGGCGGGTTCGGGAAGAAAAAAGAAGGACGAAGTTCGCGAATTAAAAACAAAGATTGAGGAGCTTGAAGATCAGATAAAAAGGGCGGTTGCAGATTACAGGAACCAAGAAATGCGATTTGAAGAAGAAAAACGCGAATTTGTAAAATTTGCAAACAAAGAGTTGCTGTTGCGTTTAATTCCATCGTTCGACGTATTATTTTTGGCAAGTAAACATACGCAAGACGAAGGAGTAAGATTAACTATAGATTCGGTAACTAAAGCGCTAAGAGATGTAGGAGTCGAAGGGGTAAAAGCCGAAGGAGAAAAGTTTAATCCCGAATTAATGGAAGCAGTTAGCACAACAGAAGGAGAAGAAGGAAAAGTTATCGAAGAAATGATGCCGGGATATACATTAAACGGCAGACTTTTAAGGGCATCTCTTGTAAGAGTAGGAAAAGGAAAATAAATATGGCAAAAATAATAGGAATAGATTTAGGAACAACTAATTCGTGTGTTGCAGTGATGGAGGGTGGGACACCCAAAGTCATTTTTTCGGCCGAAGGACGCAACGTTACACCGTCCGTTGTCGATCCCGTTGACCGGGTAGTCGGAGATGTGGCAAAGCGGCAGATGGTTTTAAAACCCAAGCGCATAATTTATTCGATTAAACGCTTGATGGGGCGCCGCGCAAATGACAAAGAGGTTGAGCGCGATAAAAAATTACTTCCTTACACAATTAAAGCTGGGCGTGACGGCATGGCAATTGTTGAAGTTGACGGCAAAACTTATACCCCTCAAGAAATCTCAGCCATGATTCTTCAAAAAATGAAATCTGACGCCGAGAGCTATCTTGGTGATAAAGTTACTCAAGCAGTAGTTACTGTGCCCGCATATTTTGATGATGCGCAGCGCCAGGCGACAAAGCAAGCAGGAGAAATTGCAGGCCTTGAAGTTCTTAGAATAATTAACGAACCGACAGCCGCGGCTCTTGCCTATGGACTCGACAAGAAACACGCGCATACAATTGCCGTTTATGACCTTGGTGGAGGGACATTTGACATTTCAATTCTAGATCTTGGGGAAGGAGTGACCGAGGTAAAAGCAACGAATGGCGATACGCATCTTGGCGGAGATGATTTTGACCAGGTCGTAATCGATTACATCGCGGATGAGTTCAAAAAAGAGAATAATATTGATCTTCGGTCTGACCCTCAAGCTTTGCAGAGACTTAAGGAGGCAGCTGAGAAAGCAAAGATTGAATTATCAACATCAGCCGAAGCCGAAATTAATCAGCCGTTTATCACGGTGGGGCCCGGAGGCCCATTACACCTTACAATGAAGTTAACCCGCGCCAAACTTGAGAGTCTGGTTGACCCTCTTGTTCAGAAGACTCTTGAACCGGTTAAGGCGGCGCTCAAAGATGCGAAAATTGATAAAACCAAGGTTGATGAAATAATTCTTGTCGGTGGCATGACGCGCATGCCAAAGATTGTTGAGGCAGTAAGTGGCTTTTTTGGAAAAGATCCGAATAAGTCAGTCAACCCGGATGAAGTTGTGGCGATTGGGGCGGCTGTTCAAGCCGGGGTTTTGGGAGGAGACGTAAAAGACGTTTTGCTTCTGGATGTGACGCCATTGACTCTAGGCTTAGAAACTTTGGGAGGCGTTGCAACGCCTTTAATTGAGCGCAACACTACGATACCGACAAAAAAATCGCAGGTTTTTTCAACGGCTGCTGACAACCAAACACAAGTTGAGATAAATATTGTCCAAGGAGAGCGCCCAATGGCCGCTGACAATAAGTCGATTGGCCGTTTTATTCTTGATGGAATTCCCCCCGCACCGCGCGGCGTACCTCAGGTTGAAGTTACGTTTGATATAGACGCATCGGGGATTTTATCGGTCACGGCAAAAGATAAGGCAACCGGTAAAGAACAAAGTATTAAAATTACAGGTTCAACCGGGTTGAAGAAAGAAGAGGTTGAGGAGATGACAAAACAGGCTGAAATGCACGCAGATGAAGACGCCAAGAAAAAGGAATTAATAGACACTAAAAACTCGGCAGACGCCCTGATCTTTACTGCTGAGAAATCCTTAAAAGATATGGGAGACAAGGTGAAAGCGGAGGATAAAAAGGCAATTGAGGAAGAAATAAAACAACTGCGCGAAGTGCTTTCGGGTGAAGATCGCGATGCTATTGAAACAAAAACCAAGGCATTGTCTGACGCACTACAGAAGGTGGGTTCGCAAATGTATGAAAATCCAGCCGCCTCCGCCGATGGCTCCCCTCAAGATTCGGGGCAAGCCGGTGAGCCAAAGGAAGACGGTTCGAAAGAAGAAGCGAGCGAACATAATTCAGAGGAAACCAAAAAAGACAAAAAGGAAGCCGAAGAAGGCGAAGTAGTAAACTAACCTCAAACTCCTCTTGTTTGATTTTCGCTCATTTGCTAGGATTATATATATGGCTTTGCCTGTTATTTGTCCTGATGGTCAGGTGACCTCTGATTTGGGTTGCATACCGCAAGATCCAATTGGATTCGTACAAAAGTTCTATGGCTGGGGACTTGGTCTTCTTGTTTTTGTCGCGGCTCTTTTTATGATAATTGGAGGTTACAATATTATGATGTCCCGCGGAAACCCCGAGCAGCTTGAGCGCGGCAAATCGTATATTTTTTATTCTATTGCAGGCTTACTTCTTGCAATCTTTGGATTCGTGTTTATCGAAATCATAACCGGTCAGATCTTGCGCATTCCCGGGTTCAGTTCATAAAAAAATGAAAATTCTGCCCAAAATATTTTCCTCGATTCTTATTACAATTTTGTTTTTATCGGCGGTTTTATTTTACGCGCCTCAGCGTGTCTATGCTGAAACTCCAACCCCGGCTCCTTTACAGGCAGGCGAGGCAAATGCTTCTGATAATTCCAACTTCCAAGTTGATTCCGAGGTTAGTTTTGTCGGTAAGACAGGAGTCAGATCGGGCGACTTTCTCGACTGGGCACTTCAAAATTATAACTGGATTTGTGTAAGAACAAGCACTGGGGCCTGCGACACCAGTCTTAATAACAATCCATTGGTTACTTTCTGGACCCTTATTCGAAATATTGTCTATGCATTTATTGCTCTTTTTGTTTTAGCAACGGCTTTTATATTAATTATTACACGTGGGCAGAACGTTACAGTAATGAGGTTCGTTCCCCGGTTTATTTTCATAATAATTCTTATTACCCTTTCTTTTTCTCTTGTGCAGTTTCTCTACCAAATAGTGGATATTATCCAGGGTTTCTTTCTTACAATACGCCCTGGGGCCGGAATCGATTCTTTTATTAATACAAAAGATCTGCTTTTTATTGGGTTCGATTACCAGAAATTTACGGGATTGAGGTTGATAGGCCCTGCGTATGATGAATCTGCATTTATTTCTCTTCTGCTTGTACGTCTTACTGCAATTACATATTATGTCATGACGGGAGTTCTTCTTATCAGAAAAATTATTCTTTGGTTTTTTATCATTATCTCGCCCATTTTTCCGCTCCTTCTTTTCTACAAACCAATTAGAAATACTGCCAAAATCTGGATTGGAGAATTTTTCAGGTGGCTTCTCTACGCGCCGTTGTTTGCCATTTTTCTTCATGGCCTTGTCGTTGTGTGGCAGAAAGGGATACCTCTTGCATTTGATTTCTCAAAAGCTGTTACAGGAGAAACAGTCTATCCAACGGCAATTAATATTTTGCTAGGAGCTCCAGGACAGAAAATTTTCTTTGTTTCTCCTATCAATTCAAATAGCGTTAACCTAAGCGACACTTTTGCCGAATACGTTGTTGCTCTTCTTATGCTTTGGGTTGTAATTCTTCTTCCGTTTCTTCTTCTTAAAATTTTTCTTGATTATCTAGCAACCATTTCTTTTGAAAATAATACTTGGCTTAAACAAATCTCGACGCGCAATTTTCCTTTCTTGGGACCCCAGGGTACACCATCTGCCCCAACTCAGCCCCCCGGCAAGTATCAGCCCGCAGGAATTGCCCGTGCCTTACCTTTTATGAGTCGGGGCGCAACCATTCCGGTGCAATTTCAAGCATCTATCCAAGCATCAGTTAAGGAAAGCGCGAATATCATGCAGCTTGCCAATCTTTCTATCCCAAGAATGCGTGATGTAGCAGCCTATGAGACATCCATGATGTCGCGTGATGCAACGAAAAAAGCTCAAGCATCACATATCTCATCAACTCTCCAAAAGATTGGCAATCCTGCCTCAGTTACAACGACGACCGAGCGGGAAAAGTTCACAAATGTCCGCCAGAAGCTGTTGGATCAAAAACAGAAGGGCAACCCAATCGCCTCATCAGTTCTCGCCGCATCTGCTGCGACTTCGCAAGCCGCTCGCGTAGCGGGTGCGCCTTCCCTGCAACAGAGTTTGCCTTCAGTTAATAGGGTACAGCAGGTAAGCCTTGAGGATTATGAAGAAGTAAGAAAACTTTGGACTGAAAATTACGAGACTTTAGAACCGCCAAAGGGTCTTAACGGAGAACAGGAAGAGAGGCGAGTCTGGATTAAGAACGATATTGATAAGATCAGTCAGGCAATCAATTTACTATCAGCCGTTGACCCCGAAAAGGTAAAAGAAGGAATGAGTATGGTTTCAACAATCCTTCCGTTCCTTCTAATTGGGGGATTTTCAAGATCTGAGGTCGTCGCGTACCTGAAGGCAAAAATGGAGGCAGGAAAGCAAGTGCTTTCGGGTACTCAAAGACGCGAGGAAGAGGAAGAATCAAAAGTTTCATCGCATTTTGAAAGAAGCGAAAAACCAAAAGAGGCTGAAGCTTCAGCAAAGCTGGAAGAGCCTATCGGTGAAAATCCCGCGTTCGCCGAGCCCGGCCCAAAAGTTACGGGAGAAGATCACGATAAAATAAAGTAGATTATGATAAACTTTATACAACCTGCCTATGTTTGGTAATTTATTTAATCAAAAAAGAAACACGCAAGAAATGCCTGTCCAACCGGTTCAGCCAGCAGCAGGCGCTGAGATAAAGATTACGCAGAGTTCAGGAGAAGACATATTGGGTAACACTCAGCACGTGGAAGAAAGCATAAAAGTCGAGCAGCCCGCCTCGCCTGTATCGAGTCAAGGCGGTCCCGCCTCGTCTGCGGCAGGGGGTAGCTTGACTGCGAGTCCCGGTGCACGTGAGAATTTAAACGCACTTTCACGTCTTGATCCAAGATCTACACAAGTCCTTCATCAGGCAGAGACGCTGGCTAAAAAAAATGCACAGGGTGAAATTGGGCCCGAACATCTCCTGTATGGATTAACATACGATAGTGAAATTTTTAAACTTCTTGAACAATTCAGCACTGACGTTGCGGCGCTCGCCGAGGAAATTGAGAGCAAGCAGCAAAAAGGAACATTCTCAGGCCAGCCTACATTATCAGACGGTGCAAAGCAAATTCTTGAGGAGGCATACAATACGGCAAAATCGCGAGGCGCGTCTTTTGTTTCGCCTGAGGATATACTTCTTTCAGTTTCCCAAGCGGCAAGTGCTTCTTCCTATCTTTCGACCAAGGGCATAAGCCGCGAAAAAATAGAGGATCAACTTTCAAAAAGCGGGGACTATACGGTTTCAAAGAAGTCAATGATCGAACGCTACAGTATAGATTTGACGAGCGAGGCAAAAGAAGGAAGACTAGACCCCGTGACCGGTCGAGACAGGGAAATCGAACGCCTGATTCACATATTGCTTCGGCGAACAAAGAACAACCCCATTATAATTGGCGAGGCGGGGGTCGGTAAAACTGCCATTGTTGAGGGGCTTGCCCAGAAAATTATTGAAGGGTCAGTTCCAAAAGATCTGACAGGCCGGCGCGTCATGCAGCTTGATTTGGCATCGCTTATTGCGGGTGCCGCTCACCGCGGTGAGTTTGAAGAGAGATTTCGTGCTGTAATCAAAGAAGCGCAAGCCTCAAGCGGACAAGTAATTTTATTTATTGATGAGATTCATGCACTAATTGGGGCCGGAGATAGCGAAGGCACAATGGATGCGTCAAATATAATCAAGCCCTACCTTGCCCGCGGTCAGATTCAATTAATCGGCACTACAACAACTGCCGAGTACAGAAAGTATTTTGAGCGCGATAAAGCATTTGAGAGGCGTTTCCAGCCCATTCTAGTAGAGGAGCCATCAGAAGAAGTAGCTGTGGAAATGCTTAAGGTTTTGCAACCAAAATATGAAAAGTTCCATAGCGTCACATATTCTGAGGAAGCACTTAAAGAGGCTGTTCGTCTCTCAAAAAAATATGTAGGAGAACGCTTTTTGCCGGATAAAGCGGTTGATTTACTCGATGAGGCAGGAGCCGAAGTAAAACTTCTAGTGTCAGAAGGAAAGAGGCCTGATAACGTAGTTAAAAAGGAAGATATAGAAAAAGTTGTTTCGGCTTGGACCGGAATTCCAATCACAAAACTTACCGAGGATGAAAGTCAAAAATTGATCCACATGGAAGATCTAATTCACAAAAGATTTATTGATCAGGAGGAAGCAGTTGTGTCAATTGCCGAGGCAATCCGGCGCGGCCGCATTGGTTTATCAGCTGCCAACCGTCCGATTGCCTCGTTCATATTTTTGGGGCCGACCGGGGTCGGTAAAACAGAACTCGCCAAAGCTATGGCTGAAATATTGTTTGGAAAAGAAGAAGCGATGATTCGCCTTGATATGTCTGAATACATGGAAAAACATGAGGTGGCAAAACTCATCGGTGCTCCACCCGGATACGTTGGGTATGAAGAGGGAGGACAATTGACAGAAGCTGTTCGTACAAAACCATATTCAATAGTTTTACTTGATGAGATTGAGAAGGCTCATCCTGACGTTTTTAATATCCTGCTTCAGTTGCTTGAAGATGGCAGGTTAACCGATAATAAAGGAAATACGATTTCGTTTAAAAACACCGTAGTTATTGCAACTTCAAATATCGGGAGCACAATAATTCAAAAAACGCTTTCGGAAAGCAGGACATCTCAGGAAGAGTTTGATAAGAAATTTGCCGAACTCTCAAAAACACTCATGGATGAGATGCACAAATTTTTCCGCCCGGAGCTATTGAATCGCTTTGACGAACTTGTCGTTTTCAAACCTTTGAGACCGGGCGACATGATTTCAATTGCCAAGCTCAATATTGAGAAAACCCGAAAACTTTTAAAAGATCAAGGACTTGAACTTCAAATTTCAGAGCCGGCGCTTTCAGAGCTTGCAAAAGAAGGTTATGACCCCGTGTATGGCGCAAGACCTCTCAGGCGTCTGATACAGTCAGCAATTGAAAATCCTATTTCGCTTCAAATTATAAGCCGCAATTTTGTTGCGGGAGACATAATTCTAATAAATTTCGACGCGGCCAAGAATGAATTCACTTTTACAAAAACTACGCCGCCACCACAACAGGTTCAGGGACAGGTGCCGAATAGTTCGATAACATCTGTTAACAATTCGACTGTGCCGCCACCTCTACCCGAACCTGTTTTTGGCTACGACAATAATGGAATGACTCCTCCGGGCGGCGTCCCTCCCCAAGTTCAAAACCCAGCCGCAAATGTAGGCGGTGACGGTACCCAAATGCAGAAGACTGACACAAATTAATTATGGATCCGGAAATTCACGATGAAGAAACCACGGTTTCCCCAAATGTTTGGAGTAAAATAAAGCACCTCCTAAATCAAAAAAGAGTTCGTCTGCTGGCAATTATTATAGTAATACTTATTTTTATTCCTTTATTTTTTTTAATAATTTCTAATGACAAACCAAAGCAATCTTCTAAAACTTAAACAGATTTTCATACTTTTTCCCCTTCTGCTCCTTACGTTGCAGATCAACTAATTGTTGAGCTTAAAGACAGCTATACTTTGGATGAATTAAAAAAACTTGACAGCGAATTTAAGAAAATAGGCGTTATATCTCAGGAAAAAGTTTTCGATTCTAACGATCCATCACTGCGGAATTTTTATATTGTTGATTTTAAAAAGGGGACTGATGTTAAGAAAATAGGCGAAGAGTTAGCAAACTTTAGTGAGATTAAAGCGGTTGGAGTAAATTACATAACACATGTCCAAGATACTGATACCCTTTATTTACAACAATGGGATCTTCAAACAATTAACATACCACAAGCCTGGACTATCACAAAAGGTGCGGATAATATAAAAGTTGCCGTTATTGATACGGGGATTGATTATGCACATCCTGACTTTTCCGGAAGAGCAATTATAAACGGGAAAAATCATGCAAGTTGTGACACTTTTGCCGCCAGTGCTCAATGTTTAAGTCCCAAAGTAACAGAAAGTTCCATTGACGATAACGGTCATGGAACACATGTTGCCGGGACAATTGGTGCGATTACAAATAACGGCTTGGGTATTGCCGGGATAAACTGGAATGTCACTCTAATGGCTGTAAAAGCAATGGG
>JBGOVI010000059.1:0-4784 GCA_041478035.1 Patescibacteria group bacterium | reverse complement strand
ATATCTTTGACAAATCCGGGAATATCTCCGTGTGTCACTTCTGGAACGTCATGAATGAGCACCATTTTGATAGTTTTATAAACGTCAACATCGATTTTAAAGTAATCATGCACGAGAATAAAAAACATAGCCACTCTCCACGAATGCTCGGCCGAACTTTCTTGCCGACCAGCTTTGGTCCAATTGTGTCTCAGGGTAGACTTTAATTGTTCGATTGTACTGAGGAATTTTATAATCTTTTCTTCCACTGGAAGTATTATAGACCAAATTGGTAAAATGTGTAAGACACTATGCGCTACTTTGATTTGATATTTACTAGACACGCTCAAGAAAAGATGGAGGCACGTGGAATAAAAATGGCAGATGCATGGAAAACTTTCAAGCACACGACTCGCTCTACTAAAGACAAATATGGCGGCGTTAGGTTCGAAAAAGAGTTTGACGACTTTAAAATTACAGTCGTCGCCTTTCAGAATCAAAAAAATGAATGGGTTGTCAAATCGGTTTGGCGCAATCCTCCACTTCAAGGTACATCAGATGCCAAACAGAAAGAATATTGGAAAAAATACAACAAAACAGGCTTCTGGGAAAAAGCGTGGATTGTCTTTAAGCAGCAGCTCGGACTCGCTTGACAATATGCGTTCAATCTTATAGCCTAATTATAGGTGGCTAAGATAACGGAAGATTACGAACAATCGAAAAGTATTTTTTCCCCGGGCAAGATTTTGTCTTTTATAGCAACAATAGTTATGATAGTTGCTCTTCCTGTTGTGCTCACGCTTGTTTCAAAACAGCAGGACATAAGACAAAGAGCCGCCCCTTTAAGTAAAACGGCAACAATCAGTGTTAATCCCGCATCCGGTGCTTTCACTGTTGGTCAGCAATTTAATGTAGACATGGTAATTGATGGAGGCGGACAAACGTTTAATGCAGCACAAGCAGATGTTAGTATTTCCAGTAATTTATCTGTACAGTCACTCTCCATTACTCCAGCAGCATCAGGAGGGTGTAATTTTACTTTTGTAAAAGCAAGCAAAACACCAACCTCTGCGAATCCTTCTTTCGCAGGAGCTATCCTCAACGGCTCTTCTTCTCACTGCGTGCTATATACAATAGTCTTACAAACTACGGCTACTGGGACTGCTACGATAAACCTAACAAAAGGGTCAGTTAAGGCTTATGAGAATAGCGCGGAAATTTTTCTCTCCTCGCAAAGTGGGTCTTATTCTGTAAATCCTGTTACAATTCCTACGCCAACGGGCGCACCAACGGCAACTCCATCACCAACGGTCGCTCCAACGTCAACTCCTATCCCAACCTCCATCCCATCACCAACGGTCGCTCCAACGTCAATTGTGCTTCAGCCGCCAACAATAGATACTCAACCATCCGATACCTATAGTTCTTTGGTACAGCTCACCGGAACCAAGGATATAGCAATTACGACTGTGTTTGTGAATGGTTCATCAATCGGAGTTGCCTACCCGACGGCTACCTCTTGGCAACTCCCCGTAGTACTTACGATAGGATCGAACACCCTCACAATCTATGGCCAAGATACTGTTGGCAACATAAGTAGTAGCACTTTTGTTAACATAAATTTCCACAGACTGGGAGATATAACCGGAGATAATGTCATAGACTTAACAGATCTATCAATATTTGCGACAGATTGGGAGAATACAGGAACGCTCAATAATCCCCTTTCAGACATGGATGGGGACGGACTTGTCGATTTAACTGACTTCTCAATTCTTGCAAGGACTTATGGGAATTAAAATAACTTTTTATAATTTTTTTGCCTACTTAGTGGTGGGGATATTATTATTTCTTTTTGTATCCCGGAACGCAGCATTTGCCGAAAATGGAGCGATCTCTGTAGTCCCGGAGAGCGCAACTGAGACTTATGGCCAAGAATTTAACGTTGACGTTGAAATTGACGGCGGAGGAACCGCGTTTAATGCGGCAAAAGCAACTGTAACGCTTTCACCGGAGCTTGCTATTCAAAGCTTAACGCTTGGAAATTGCGGCTTTGCACTCGTCAGGACACCAACTGAAAGCAATCCTTCGTTTGCCGGTGTCATTCTTGGCGGATCAAGTAATGTATGCACAATATATACATTAATAATTAAGGGGAAAGGAACGGGTACGGGACATGTTCTTGTTTCCGATGCATCTATAAAATCATACAAAGGCGCTGGAGAATTGCTTTCATCTGTCAGAAGCGGCAGCTATACTATTGTTCAGAATACTTCTTCAGGTATCAACTTTACGACTGTGAGCGCCCCGAGCCCTACCCAAGCACCCCTCGTGATAAATGGAGCTAAATTGTATAACATTTTATATACTGTTTCACTTCCTAAAAATATTCCCGCATCTTCGGTCATTGTTACCCTCGACCCCCAACTCCCAAGTAAAATAAGTGCAGCACCTGCGACAGAACCGGGCAGCCCGCAAACGGTAACTGCAACCTTTCAGAACGTTAGTGAGGGAGTACATACAATTACCGCGTACTCGAATGACAGGACCATCTCAACACAAATTGCAAATATAACGGGAAGTAATAGGAATCTTGAATTTGGGACAAGTACAAAACAAGGCGTGCCTAGTTGGATCTGGTATTTAATCGGTGTAATACTTGCAGTCTTATTAATAGTAGTAGGAGTTTTCGCGTATAAATACTTCCGCAAGAGAAGCGTAAATCCAAATCCCTCAAAGCAGCCCGGACCTTAATTCTTCTGTCTCAAAAATGCGGGGATGTCGAAGATGCTTTCTCCTTCGTCTTCGCCGTTATTATTTCCTATAGAACTTCCCCCCATTGTTGATGCATCTTCAATTTCCTCCTCCTGCTTTTCTACTAAATCCTGGAGCCTTCGCCTGCTCTCGTCAAATCCCGTTGCAATGACTGTAATTCTGATTTGATCGTGGAGATTCTCATCAATTGTTGCGCCAAAAATGATATTTGCGTCAGGGTCAGCAGCAGCAGCTATAATTTTCGATGCCTCATTGACCTCTGACATTGAAAGATCCGTTCCGCCAATTATGTTATACAAAACTCCACGCGCTCCCTCCATCGAAACTTCAAGAAGCGGAGAAGATGTGGCCTGACGAGCAGCAAGCTGAGCGCGATTTTCGCCTACCCCGATCCCGATTCCCATAAGGGCCGAACCCGCGCTGGTCATAATTGTCTTAACATCGGCGAAATCAACGTTGATAAGACCCGGGATTGTTATTAAATCTGAAATTCCTTGGACTCCGTGATTTAATACCGAATCAGCAACTTTGAAAGCCTCAAGAAGTGACAATTTTTTATCAATTACTTCAAGGATTCTTTGATTTGGAATTACAATTAGAGTATCGACGCGCTCTTTAAGCTGTTCAATACCCTCTTCCGCCGCAACCATACGCCGCGTCCCTTCAAATTGAAATGGTTTTGTTACAACCGAGACAGTCAATGCTCCCACATCTTTTGCAACCTCGGCAATTATCGATGTTGCGCCCGTCCCTGTTCCGCCGCCCATTCCGGCTGTCAAAAATACCATGTCAGTCCCTTCAAGCATTTCCTTAATCTTATCGCGCGACTCCTCGGCCGCTTTTATCCCAACCTCAGGATCTCCGCCGGATCCTAATCCCCGAGTCAAATTCTCGCCAATTTGCATTTTGACATCTGCCTTATTAATCAAAAGCGCCTGGGCATCGGTATTAATTGCCATGAATTCAACACCCGAAATTTGCCCTTCAGAAATCATTGTATTGACTGCATTTCCGCCCGCTCCACCAATACCAATCACGCGGATTTTAGCGAAAGAAGTTGTTTGAGGTTTAATTAACATTTATAGTTGTTCGAACTATATTCGAAAGTAAGACAAATGCTATCACAAAAAAAGAGTCAATGCAAGAATTATATTGCTAAATTGTTAAATGGCTATATTGCTACTTTGGCAGACCTCAGTTAAATGGTTGCTCCGCAAATTTAACGGGGTAAAAAGGTTTTGATTAATTTACTGATTGAGCCAAGGATGCCTTTTCCAAAATTCATGTTGAATGGTTTAAGTATGCCGCCGAGCATTGAACCTTCATCGCTGCCCCTGAATCCTTTCGCATAAGAAAGGAGACCCACCGATGTTGCAAAAGCGGGATTTTCAACGTCATCAATAAGACCCGTAATCCCGGCCGGCATCCCAATTCTGACCGGCATCGACAGCATACGCCGCGCCGATTCGGCCGCCCCCGCAGTCCGCGCGCCTCCACCTGTCACAACAACGCCTGAGGGCGTCTGCGTCGCAAATCCGCTTTTCTTTAACTCTATTGAAACCATAGTAAAGAGTTCGTTCAGCCGCGGTTTTATTATCCCGTCAACCAAAGTTTTGTTTGAGACTTTTTTCAAGTCCTCAATCAAATGAAGACTCGATAAGTCAAGCTCGTCTCCCTCATCCTCTGCATCCCCTGCTTCTCCTTTTTTCTTCCCATATTTTTTGGACAAATACATTTTTATCTTTTCGGCCGACTCAAGCGAAATCCTAAGTCCTATTGCCAAATCGTTTGTAATGTGTCGCGCGCCAATCGGAATAACAGAAGAATACGAAAGCGCTCCGTCAACATATATGCAGACATTTGTTATCCCTGCCCCAACGTCAATCAGAACCACTCCAAGCTCGCGCTCTGTATCTGTCAAAACAGAAAGCGATGAGGCGAGACCTGAAAAGACTATCCCCGAAACGTTTACTCCTGCTTCTTGTTCGAGCACTCGCTGTATGTTTTTAACCGAGACCGAATTTGCGGTT
>JBGOVI010000010.1:0-18856 GCA_041478035.1 Patescibacteria group bacterium | reverse complement strand
ATAAACATGGGGGGATAATCGTACTGACCAGGGACAAGAAAACCGTTTTCGATTTTCTTTGGGATCCCTTTTTGTTTGTAAAACTCTTTAAGATACAAAAGATGTGTCCAGATATCAACACCGTACTCACGATTTAAAAACCTTGGATAGGCTTCGAATAAAAAAGCAATGAATGCAAGCGGAAACGCTAGAAGAAAAATCATTTACTGTTCATTATAAAGCATGCTGGCGATTATGTTGAGTACTATAAATATAGTAAGCCAGGCATAATTTGAGAATTTTGCAACCTTAGGGATAGATTTGAAAGGCAGGAAAAGAGGAGTCAGGGATAACCCCCATCCTACGATTACTAATCGAAGAACAATATACGAAAACCCTAAAGTTGCACCCCAAGTCATCTGTAAAAGAGTGCTTCCGACTATTACGAGAAACAAAAACGTAAGAATTGGATTTTTTGAAAAATACTCTTTGATAAAGAGCGCTGTTGCGATAGTCAAAAACGGATAAAAAGGATATCTATACCATCCGTGTCCTGATTCATCAGGAATTCCCGCGAGGAAAATTACGAAGTATGAAAGGAAAGCGAAGAGAATAACATAATGTTTTTTTATATCGGTAAGCAACAAAAGAATCGCAAACCACCCAAAATAGATCCAGCCATCAGTTAAGAATCGATCAACAAGGTATGGTTTTTGAAATAATGCGAACAAACTCGTGAACCCTATATCATAACGATTTAATTGGAAACCGAACAAGTTTATAAATAAATGGGAATCGTAGTAAAACCCATAAACTATATACAGTAATGCGATTGGAACAACTATCATCAAGAATTTGAACACATCCTGATATTTTTTGTGATACATAAAAATCAGGATGATAGAACCGGCTGCCGCGATCCATGGAATTTTTGCAAGAATTAATAAACCACAAATAACACCACAGAGAGTTCGATAGATAATTTTTTTTGTTCGCAGATATTTTGAGACAAAGAAAAGCGCCAGAAGCCACATGGGGATGAAAAAGTTCTCGTTCTGAACGATTCTCGAACCTATTACAATTGTCGGAATTGTCGCGTACAGAAGGGATGAAACAAGCGCAGTTTTCGGGTCATAAAGTTCATTCACCAATAAATAAACCAACAATATACTTGCAAGTCCTAGAACTAGCGCAAGCGGACGAATAGTTTTTAAATCAATATGGTACATATCCTTTGCACCATTGAGTAATGCAAACGAACCGGCAATCAAACCGAAAAGTGGGGGATGTTCGAGATACGGAGTAACGATCCGAAAAGCGGCCTTGCGATATGTAATGTATTTTGCATCCGTGTATATCAAATGAGGAGACCAAGACGCGGGAACACCATTTTGAATAAGATTCATACCTTGCCACGTCCAAGCATATTCGTCAAATGTCGCGCCCTCGCGCGGCCAGGTGTATAGATTATTGTACCGGAGAAAAAATCCCAGGAGAAATACCAACACCAAGGATAATATTAGAAATAACTTTTTATTTAAAAACTTCATACGCCTTTCGTGCGGTTTTATCCCATCCGATATTCTTTTCAAACGGTTTAATTCTGTAAAGCAAATCTTTATATAGCTTACCATTTTCCAAAACTTCTATGATAGACCGTGCCAGAAGATCGGGCCTATTTTTTTCAACCATAATACCCTGCCTGCCATTTTTTACTACGTCTCGAGCTCCGGCAACGTTGTAAACCGCGGTCGGCGTTCCGACAACCCCTGCCTCAACTATCACAAGACCCCATCCTTCATGAATTGAAGGGAAAATAAAAATGTGGGCTCGTGATAGAAGTTGTAACTTCTTAACTTCATCAACGAATCCGAAAAACTTAACAAACTTAGAAAGTCCCAGCTTCCTTATTTTATTCTGAATCCCGCGAACGTAATCTGCATCTCCCGAACCTACCACCCAGAGGCGCCCCTGTGGAAGTTCTTTGTGAATCATGGCAAATGCCTCAACTGCGTCTTCTATACCTTTCTGTTTGTTGATTCGGCTAAGATATATTATTGTCGGATCTTTTTCTTTTGAGAGTTTTTTTATACCTTTTGGGACTGTTAAACCCATAGGCAAAACCGTAATTTTCGTTTTTGAAAATCCATGACTTACAAGATCATCTTTTGTTGAAGAGGAAATTGCCAGGACTCGTGAGTCTTTGTATACTCCAAAATATATTTCCTCAAGAATTCTTCCTATTAGAGCAACAGGATACGGGAAGACTTTAAAAAAAAGTTGGTCTGCAACTTCGCAAGCAAAAAGTATTGTTTTTGAGGGCGCGTAAAGTTTGCTGAAAAATGGCAACCCATGAACCTCATCGACTATAATATCCGTCTTATTGCGTAAATTCGAAAGGTAGTATAAAAAAGCAAGAAAATGGACGCTCCACCAGGACCCCATTCTTATAAGTTTTACTCCATCAACAACCTCTGAATCGCTGGCCCCCTCAAACTTTGCGCTAATTTGTGTAACGCCATTTCCCCACGCGACCCAAAGCTTTGCCATTTCGTGAGTTAATATCTCTGCTCCCCCCGCTGCCGGATTCTTAATATCACGCCAATTCAAAATCAATATTCTCATTCCTTTACGTAAGCCAATTTTTCTTGTTACTTTTGCGATAATAACGAATAATTTTTATCCTATAAAAAATTGCGAGAGTATCTAAAACCATAAGTGAAATCACTTTCCATAATCCGATTGAGGTAATAGATGAGGCACCCTTAAAATTTAATTTTATGGGGGCTTCAAATATCCTTTTATAACCGAGAGTGTACGCGACCGCAAGCATTTCAACATCAAAGGCAAAATGTTTAACCAGTAATCTTGGAAAAACGTCTTTTGCAACCCTTTTTTTGAATATTTTAAGGCCTACTTGTGTATCACGAATTTTGAACCCGAACAGAAGATGTGTAAGATTTCTCCATCCCCAAGAGAGTATTTTACGGATAAAGGGATATTCTACCTGAGAAACCGGATGAAGTTTGCTTCCAACAATTATATCAGCGTTGTACCAAACCATGTGATTTAAAAGCATTGAAATACTCGCCGGGGAAATATCCATCCCGGCGTCTATATATCCAATCACGTCACCATCCGCGCGGGACATCCCGTATTTTACTGCATAACCCTTACCTTGATTCTCTTCATACATATGAACTTTTACATGTTTACGGTTTATTTTTTTAATTTTATCAAATGTTCGATCTAAATTTCCGTCTATGACAACTATTACCTCGTAATTAATGTTTAAATCTTGAAGAGAGTTTTCCAAATCGTTTATGTCTTCAAGGATTGTTTTTTCTTGCTTATAAGCGGGGATTACTATTGAAAGTAATTTGATATTATAGTCATTTTTATTTCCCGTGAATTGCACTTGCATAGTATAACAAAAGGGTTATAAGAAGTAAAAATGTAGTTAGAATAGAGACAAAAATCATTTCATCTATACTATTGTGGAAAAAACAGATGGCGATAATTTGAAGAAGGGATGCTGTAATTACAAAATATGTCGGTATTGTTTTATGTATCGAAAGAAAGAAATTTGCTATTAAATAACAGATAGAATATATTCCGATAAAAATCCCGAACATCCAAACAAACCCTGAAATAGGAAGAAAGTGTTTTCCGAATAACGTTAGAACTACAAGTTGTGGGAATAAGTAATAGACTAAAATCACGATACCTGCGCCGAGCAGTGTTAATGCCATACTCAACGCAATAATTTTGCCATACTTTTCCCCGCGTGAATTTCTCTCGGATACAAAAGGAAACATGACAAGAGTTATTGGAGAAACAGCAAAAAACACGATTTTTCCAAGAATTGATAATGCCGCATAGTATCCCGCAACCTCAGGGGCTAAGAAATGTCTCGCAAGAAGTACGTCAGTTGTAAAAAGGGAAGTCATCCCAAGTGTAGTAAAAAATGTCGGAACAGTATATTTACCAATTAGGTGGCCTTCTTGAAATTGTTTAGGGTTCTTTTTTTTAATTGATCCGAGGAAAAAGCGGGCCGCAAAAAAAGCCAAAGTCGCAGCAATTACAATTCCTATTAACCCTCCTTGCGATTTAAATCCGAAATAAACAAGTAATACTGCCAAGACAATTTTGCTGATTGACTCAACTGTGTTAACTGCCGTAAGTCCCGCAAAATTAGACAATCCCTGAAGCATTCCTTTTCCAAGACCTGAAAAAAGACCGGTAAAAACAAAAGCTACTAAAAGGATTGCATAAGTGAATGAGCTAAGATGTAGAAAAGATGTAATAAGGGGTGAGAGAAGAATAAGAAGCAGACATAATAACACTCCCTCTCTCATAAATTTCTTTGTCAGGAAGATGTAAAACGATGAGATTGAATCGTAATCATTATGTCCTTTGTACGACGCCACATATTTTACAATTATTAAATTAAGCGTCATCAAAGGGACAGACAAAATATAAGAGAAAGATATTAAGCTTTCAAGAACTCCATATTCGGACGGTCCAAGCATGCGCCCCATCACAAGGTGATATAGATAATTCCCGAAGCTTAATACTCCGGTACCGAGAAACATCCAGGCAGTTGCCTGAAGAAAAGTATCCGTAATTATTTTAGATACGGCTTTGAAAATATTAGATTTGTTCATATACTTTTACTAATTCTCTTATCGATCGTTCTATGGCGAATTTTTTTGCGTGTTTTATCCCTGCCTCTGATAGCTTTTTTCGCAAGATCGAATCCTTCATTACTTTCTCGACTCCTTCCGCAATGCTATCCGAACTTTGTTCATCAACGTACTGCACGGCATCCCCCGCGACTTCTTCCAAACTTCCACCTCGGGAACAAATAACCGGACACCCACAACTCATTGCCTCAAGAACAGGCAGTCCGAAGCCTTCGTAAATTGATGGCATAATAAGACTGGTCGCAATATTGTAAATTCCGACAAGATCCTCATCTGAAACAAAACCGGGTTTTACGAACCGTTGATCACCGTCTATTTCGTTAACCACGAACTTTAGATCATCATTCCAAGGGTTGTTTGAAATGTCTGAAATCGAGCCACTCCACACCTTACCAACCATTACAAGTTTGTATTTTGTTTTCCGAACCGCTTCAATAAGCCTCGGCAGATTCTTGTTCCACGTAGCATCACCAACATATAAAAGAAAATTTTCGGGTAAAGAAAATTTTCTTCCAATTTCCAATTTCCAATTTCCAATTTCCAATTTCTTGAATGCACGGTCCGCCGCCAAATACACAGTTCGAATTTTTTCTTCCCTAATCCCCCCAATCTCCCTTATGTCCCTTTTTGACGACTCCGAATCAGCTACTACTGCAGCTGCACCTTTAAGCAAGCGCTTCTGAATCTCCCATTTCGCCCTGCCGCGAATCCCAACCGGAAAATGTTCGGGAAAAACCAACGGAGTCAGGTCGTGGACTGTAACGGCGAACTTTTTGTTCGAATGAAGAGGTAAAGTAATAAAAAAGGGATCAAAATATGGATAATGAATTAGATCAATATCTAAAGGAAATTTTTTGTTCTCAACGAACACATACTCATTTTTCTTATCATACTTCGGCAGATTTTCGACCAGCATTTTTATATACGAACCCACCCCCCTTACCTTGTGCGCAGAAGTCGAAAGTGAACTTATAGGCGAAATGTCAATCGCAATCTTCATTTCTTAATTATAGCAGTAGACCTCGTTGAAAATAAGACGAGGAACAAAACGGAAGCTAAGAAATAAACGTAGGAGAGTTTTTGGATTGGGGTGCTGTCGAGGAAAATGCGAATGCTGTTTCCGCCTTTTGGAACCTTAAGGGACATACGGCCGTTATAATTTTCTAGTCGAACATTCATCCCGTTAATTTCCGCTGTCCAGCCGGGGAAGTAGGCGGTATTTATGATTAGCTTCGAACTTTTGGTAGCATTTGTTTCGAATTCATAAGATGTGGACTTTAGTTCGACTATTTTTATTTTTACCGAACCGTCCACGTCTTCAATTTTATTTTTTTCCTTCTTTGGAACTTGAGCTAACCACTTGGTATTAAAAAAATCGCCAGGACTATTGGTTCCATCCGTAAAATTTGATCGAGTTAAGTAATGTTGATCGCCTCGTTTGTGATAAAACGGCGCTTTTGCATACTTAATGCTGAATACAATCGATAAAATAATTAACAAGATAGCTATAATTGTTCTTTTGCGAACAATTGATCCTGCCAAAAAAGACACCAAAAGTATTACTAGGCTTAGAAGTCTCCACGGAAATTGAATATAAGATAAAAATGGAATATTCTTCCAAAAGATATACGAGAAGGGAGTAATAAAAAATACGGTGAAGAAAAATAAACCGACAAAAAATAGCAATAACTTTTTATTTTTGGAACATAACATGACAACAATTGATGCCGCAACAGCAACTAGATTAGCTATCCCAATTTGAAAAGACATCTGATCTGGTGAATTGTCGCCCGAAAACCCGTATCCCCAAGAAGAATAAATGAGTTTATATAAAACCGGAAAGTGCCGAGTCGGATCAAAGACCTGAAGGCCTACGACATACTTTGTTTCAAAAAGCGCCGGCAACCAGAAGGGAGAAGAAAGCCCCAGCCCGGAAAGACAAATTAAAAAGGTATTCATAATTAATGCTTTCTTCTCCTTTGAATTATGAATAATGAATAATGAATAAAGAATAAAGAATCCAAAAAAAATAATTGCCAAAATATTATGCGCCAACACCAAAAGCGCAAGGAATACGGACGACAAGACAAAATATGTCTTATTTTTTGTTTGATAGTATCTAAGATATGCCCATAAAAGTCCAGGCGCGAGTCCCAAACTCCAGACCTCACCAACCGATCCCCTTACATATATATCCAAGAAATGATACGGAGAGAAGGTATAAAAAACAGATGATACTACTCCTCCCAAGTCTCCCCAGTACTTTCTGCTCCACAAAAACATAAATATCGAACCCGATAAAGTTGCCACGGCCATATTAAGTTTTAGAGAATCAATGAACCCAAAACCCAAGGCGTGAGTCGCCGCCGCAAAATAGTTTGGCAGCGGATAAACATAGTTGAAGAGCGGAATTCCAAATCCATTGTTAAAATCGGGTGCCCATCTTGGATATAACGTGCCCTCGTCAATCACTTTTGCAAACTGCCAAAAACGCATGACATGGTATTCACCATCATGCGTTGGCGGGATCCCGTAGTTTGTCAAATCCAAAACCGCAAGGAGTGAAATTAGAATTACAATCGCGAAGGGAAATATCTTTTTAACCATATAGAGATTAAGAAAATAAGAACAGGAAGTATCATTAACGCATTTCTTATAATTGGGGTAGGGCCAAAGTAGTTACCGGTTGCTATATAGGGAATGTACCTCAGCATGAGTCCAAAAGAGAAAACTAGAACAAGCGTCTGCAAGAACTTATTTTTGTTCAAAAATGCAGTGAAAGCAATAAACCAAATTGCATACCACGGATAAAGTTCTTCCCTAATTGGTGATAGAGCAAAGATAACTAACATTGAAATCGCTGAGTATGCATATATTCGTTCACTCTTTAATTTGCTAAAAAAACTTAACAAATATACAGGTATAAGAAAAGCTGTGGAAAATTTTATTAAGACCGATCCCACAAACGCCACTATGGATGAAACTTTGTCTAATTTAATAAAGTAGACTGCAAGAAGTGCAAAAAATACCATGACGATATCATTGTGAGAACTTACTAGCGTCTCAACGACAACTAAAGGGTTAAGAGCAAAAAAAATTACGGCATTCCGATCCATTTTCCGAATCAAATAGACCGTGGCTAAGTAAAACAATGCAATAAAAGCTTTAAATGAAAAAAGTGTCAGAATAAAATTGCCGAATCCTAAAAAATATGGAATTGCTGTTAGCAAAATCCAGAACGGGCCGTAAAGCGCGAGCTTGTTGGTGGCTCTCGTAAAAAGCAGGTTGGGTTCGCCAACAAATTCTAACGGATAAATAACATAAGGATTCTCATGGTACTGGTAGACCACTTTTGCCGTTGTCATGTAATTGAATATGTCAAATGTCAAGGCCGCAGGATACGCAATAATAGCTGCCGCAACAACAAGCAAGACTAGTTTATTGGTCAGGTGTTTCAGTTTATCCGAATTTGTAATAAATATATAGAAGCAGCCAAATAAAACCGCTACTAGCAGCGTAAAAACTGCCGAAAGCTCGAGTCTATGAGTGAGATATAAACCTGTATATAGATTTCTAAGGTAAAATAAATGTATATCAACAAAGGCAAAAGTAAAGAAGGCAAAACACGCAAGAGATAGCAGATAGATTAAAACTGATAACCTGATCATAGGACTTGGCCCCTTATTTTGATGGAGTTTAATATTAGCCATCCAAGATTCAAATTGGAAGGCTTTCTTTTCTCTGGGCTCCACACAAAAGTCTCGGGAACATTTTTTCTCATCTTGTTAAGTTCCTCGATATGTTTTAGTGCGGCTTCTTTTAGGATTGACAACTTTTCAGAGATATCTTTATTGTGGTTTTGGGCAGAAATCAAACTCGGTCTAATTTTTTCAAAATATTGATCAGAGTTCGTTAAAGCTTGATAGCCTAAAAGGTATTGTTTATAATCAAACAAAGTTTTTGCTTCAACCAAATACTTATCCGATTCTTGCAAATTGTACTTAAATTGCCCAAAGTCACCAAAATACCAATAACTCATCAAGTATTCCTTGACTAGTTCAAGCTTGTATACAAAACTCCCCGGCATCGCAGAAGGATAAGGAAGGACATAATTCGAACTTGCAAACGTAACAGAATTGTTCGATAAATATAAAAAGACAATAATAATGATGATGAAAAAGTATCTCCGCATCGTATTCACTATTTTGTGTGCCACATCCACGCCGTCCTGACTATTGTTTCCAGATCTGAATATTTAGGTGAGAATCCGAGTTCTTCGTTGATTTTTTTCGGGTCCGCGATTAGTTGGTCGGCATCTCCGGCCCGACGTTGCTGTTCGACTACGTTTATTTTTTTACCACTGATCTCCTCAACCTTACTTATGATTTCGCGATTCGAAAAACCTTTCCCAGTTCCAACATTATAAAAATAAGCGCTTGATTCCTTTTTAATTTTTCCTAAGGCCAGAATATGCGACTCAACTAAATCCAGAACATTGATATAGTCGCGGATACATGTCCCGTCAGAAGTATTGTAGTCTGTTCCGTATAAGTTAAATCCCGAACCTTCCATCGCTGCTTTTATTGCAAGAGGAATTATATGAGTTTCAGGGTTATGATTTTCGCCATTCGAACCATCCAGCGCGGCGCCTGCTGCATTAAAATACCGGAGACTAACAAAGCTTACCGAAGGATTCTCATTTTGGATTGAACTAAGGATTTCCTCAACCGCCAATTTATTTTTACCGTACTCACTTGTCGGATTTTTTGGATGGTCCTCAGGAATCGGAATTTGTTGCGGACTTCCATAGACAGCCGCCGAAGATGAAAAGATTATTTTTTGAACTCCTCCAATTTTTATTGCTGACTCGAATAAGTTCCTTGATCCGACTACATTATTTTGATAATACTTCGCAGGTTCTAATGTTGATTCTTCAACCGATATATAAGCTGCGAAGTGCATTACTGCGTCGATCAATTCGTTTTTAAATAATGAGTCGAGACTCCCGCGATTCTTAATATCTCCCTCGACGAATTTGGCGCGTGAATCAATCGCTTCTTTGTGTCCCCGTTCCAAACTGTCAAACGCAATAACTTCATTATCCTTCTCAAGAAGCGAACGAACCATAAATGAACCAATATAGCCTGCCGCTCCTGTAACCAGAATTTTCATTGTTTTTTTGTTAAATATTTAATATATGAAACTGGAAAGCGCAAAGCAGAAAAAAGTGAAAACGTAAAACCCTGCCAGGAATCCATAAAACCCTTGTGTCTTCCGTATGTTGTCAAAAACCAATGAGTGGGTTTAATAAAAAAATATCCAAAACCATACCCAAGCTTTAAAATATTATTCTTACTTTTTAATTCTTCGTGGATTTGTGCTGAAATCAAATTATTATAT
Organism: Patescibacteria group bacterium; assembly: GCA_041478035.1. Classification (GTDB taxonomy): domain Bacteria; phylum Patescibacteriota; class Microgenomatia; order Levybacterales; family GWA1-39-11; genus GWA1-39-11. Next base: position 8,771 of record JBGOVI010000010.1, on the reverse strand, counting down.
CTCTGCCACTTGGACAAATAATTCGAAAGGTTTTTATAAGGATAATGAAGAAGCGCATTTTTAAGGTAGCCGACTTTCCCTTCAACCATAGCTTGCTCGTGTACGTCTTTTTGGGGAAGCCTACCTTTTCCTCTTTTATAAAGCCTCAATGTGTAATCGGGATATTGCCCGCCTTTCATTAAGAAACGTCCGAGGAAATAATTTTTTCTCGGCATCCAATAGCCATTAACATCTGACAACTGCCTGTCCGCCAAAGCCTTGGCGTCGGAGGAACCACTGACAACTGACTTTATTTCTTTTGCGAGTTCGGGGGGTACGATTTCATCTGCGTCAAGTTGCAAAATCCAATCGCCACGGCACGCATCAATGGCTATTTGTTTATTAACATGAAAAATGGGATAGTTTTTGCCGACAATTATTTTTGCACCATATTTCTTGGCAATTTCACGCGTCTTATCGGTCGATTCTGCGTCATATATTACTATCTCATCGGCAATATCCTTAACAGATTCAAGACAACGTTCAATATTTTTCTCCTCGTTAAAAGTTGCAAGCGCCACTGATAATTTACTCATTTAGTTTCTAGGATCACAAACGCAATTTTTCCATCCATATAATAAATTCTCTTTAATATCTTTTTGCTTATGCTATGGAACTTTTTTACCTCGTCAGGATTTAGTACATAGAGAGTATTCCCATATAGTTTATCATTCACGTCAACAAAGGTGTATTTTCCTATTCTATGCGGCTCAGCATAACCACCGCTAATTGTACCCCCTTCTCGTTGATACTTTACTGGATCGTACTTATGAAGATATAGAAAGAACATATAACTCTCAAATAATTTATCCTGATTTGAAACTATTACGTGGCTATATTTATTGTCTATCTTTGAAGTTTCTCGGAATACATTCAATACGCCATACTGAGAATGTTCTGATAACTCCCGCGGCACCAGAGTGAAATACGAATGGAAAAACCAAACAACCGAGACTACAGGAATGAAAGAAAAAGCTATAAGTGATAAAGTTCTTAAAGATCGATATTTGTTTGAATACGTCAGAATTGTAATCAAGCCTACAGCGGCCAAGATCTGAGGTACGGGCAAAATACTAAAAACCCTAAGTGGGTGGGCATAACCATTTGTAATTGCACCGGGGATAATCGCTACTGCTCCCCACATAATAATAAAAATGGCATTTTTTGACGATATTCCGATTCTAGTAAAGAATAACAATCCCAATATTATCAGGGGGAGTTCGAATAAATATAAAAGTCCAATCATAGGTGCTTTGAATTGCTCTCCTCCCTCGTTTATAAAAAGCCAGACCGGATCAAGATGAGAAAGATATGCATGGGAAATAAGAAGCAGTGAGGATGTTTTCTTATTATCGAATATCAATCCTAATATGTTCCCGTAATTTTTATCTACTGCAAGCCTATTAGAAGTAATCCCGAAATAACTCTCAGACGTTGAGAGCAAGCTTGTTCCTTTAAACCTAATTAGAGCGTTCTTATCAAAAGAAGTCAGAATAATAGGGGCAGCAATGACTAATCCGATTATTGCAGTAATGATAAGTGTTTTCTTATCCTTGGTAAGTGTTTTAAAATACAAAAGGCATAAAGTTAGAACGATCAATGGAACGACAATTTTTGTGCTTTGGTAAGAACCAAAAGAAAGCGCAAAGAATAATCCCGACAAGTATAGATTCCATTTCTGCTTGCTTAAAAATCTGAAAAAGAACAGTATCCCAAAAATAAGAAATGCGGACGATGCGTTTACCTCATGACCAAATCGGGAGATGTAAATATGCCACGGAGAAATAGCAAATAACGCTGACCCAATTATTGGGATCTCGGATTTATATTTCGACTTTGAAAAAAGTTCTTTAAGTAGAAAATATATGGCTAAAACACTTAGAGTTGAAAGTATTACTGAGGGAAGCCGAACCGAAACTACATCCAACCCAAACAATCCCACGAACGGCATAACAAGGTAAACGTATAACGCGGGCCGCCAGTCGTCATATGCACGGAGCAATATAGGGAATTTGTTTCCGTATTCATCTGCCCCTGTTTTTAAAATGGAATAGGCGTTATAACCAATTGAAACCTCATCAACAGTTGGCTGCGGTGGTACTTTCGCAAGATCATAGAACCGAAAGAACACGGCAACAATTATTACTGCCGCGAACAACAATTTATAAATTTTATTTCTCATATATTCTTACAACTTTTCACCCTGAGCCTGTCGAAGGGTCATTTCTCAACTATCTTGATCGCCGGTCTACCATTAAGAAAATTTATTGTTTTAAGACCGGCAATACCACTCGGGAAATCTTCAGGCCGCCCGACTATTAAATTTCCCTTATCCTCGTGACTCCAGTCTATGGATCTGAATGTAAAATTGCCAAATCCCCTATGCGTTTCTGCAAACCCCCCTGTTCCCGTTCCTCCAAATTTTTGATAAGTTTTTGGGTCAAACTTTAAATAATATAAGAAAAATATGTATGATTGATCAAGGGGCGCTTGATTACTCACAATAATCTTATTATAACCACTCTTAATTGGTTTTATGAAATCTATAGCCTTCTCATACCCGTATTGCCAATACTGTGAATAATAATAATTCTGTTGTACAAAGTACTGATTTATGAAATATGAGAAATTAAATATTGAAAATAAAATACACAAAGTAAATATTAAGTATTTTAATTTGAAATTAGAAAGTGCTCGAACTGCGGCGAGCATACCTAATGCTATAAATATTTGGAATGTCGGCAGAAAGTTTATAGTTCGGACTGCATGCGGTACCCCTGATGTAACTGATGCCGGGATCGGCGCAATTAAAAATATTGCAAAAATGGTAAGTTTTGTTTTTTTTGAGTAGCCTGCGAACAAAAGTTGATGGACCCCTATCAGTAAAAAGGGCAGTTCGAATAGATATAAAAGCCCCATTCCCGGCGCATGATGGCGTTCTATATCGCCTGTTATAAAAAGCCAGTCGGGGTTAAAATGTGAAATGTATCCGGCCACAATAGCCTTTGCAAATTCAACCCGTCTATTATCAACTAACTTCCCAACTATATCACCTCGATTTTTATCATCTGCTATTTTTTGGGCATTATTTTTCAAAAATACTGTCTGATCTGAAAATACACTGACACCTTTCGCCCGCGAGAATGCATTTTGGTCCCCGAATAAAGATATCAACATAGGTATACAGGCAATTACACCTACCAATACGGAAAGTGCAATCCATTTCTTGGGAATTTTGACCAAATCACGCCAATATATAAAGACTAAAGCAGCAAACAAAATAGGTAAATATACTTTCTCGCTTTGATACGTATAGATGGATGCAGCAGCAAGGAGCGCTGATGGAATCAAAAAGACGCCTTTTTTTATACCTTTCAAAAAGAAAAGCATAGAGAATAGGTTTAAGACCATTCCAACTTGTGCTTCAAAAGCGATTCGCGAAAACTGCAAATCCCAGGGTGAGATTGCAAAAAGGGCTGCTGAGAGAAGTGCCAAATGTTCTGAGTATTTATTATTAAATAGCTCCTTGACCAATAAATATGTTGCGATGACTCCAAGTACTCCAAAAAGTGCTGATGGAAATCTGACAGCTACAAGGTTGAGGTCGAACAATTTAATGAACGGAATTATCAGATATGCATAAAGGCCTGGTTTGTAATCATCAAACGAACGAAGAATAACGGGGAGAAATTTTCCGTATTCATCGTGACCTGTCATCATGATGGAATAAGCATTGTACCCAAGCGATGCCTCGTCCCAGTCGGGTGATGGCGGCACATTCCCAAGCTGCCAAAATCTCAAGACCACAGCAATCACAATTATTAACCAAAATAATACGTTTAACCGGTTTTTCATAAAGTATAAGCGGCTAATATCGAAACTCCATCTAATTGTGTGAAAGTAGCAAGGATTTTCGCATCTTTTGGAACCCTGTTTGGCTTATCAATATAAAGGTTATTTTGATTCCGGGCTAAGTTATCAAGTACTCCCTTAACAAATCTATACTTTCCAAAAGCCCTTACGTGCACAAACCCCAGGGCTTCTCGGTCAACTTTGGCCTCTTCTCTGAATTTTTGAGGATTATATTTTTCGTAAAACAGAGCATAAATATATGGCCTACCAAGGTCCTCTGTAAATATTATTTTATCGAACTTTCCCTCGTTTTGTTTCGTAAAAGCGATTGTTTCTCGATACCCATATTGCCACTCAGCAGAATAAGTTTTTGGATAATACACAAAATAGTTATGAAAGAAATATGAAATATTAAATGTAGCAAGTAGTATGTAGCATGTAGCAAGTAGTTTCCCCGTGTTGATACTTAATACTTGATACTTAATACTTGATACAAACTTGAAGACGTAATAGATCCCGATAGCAGTCAGGATTTGAAATGTGGGAAGCGTTGTTTCGATACGTAATGCGTGCGGCGTTTCCCGCGCTGTTGCCGCCGGTATTATTCCCACAATCAACCAGTAAGGAATAATCCACCAATGTCCGTCTCTCTTTCGGAAGAGAAACAATATGCCCACAATAAAGAATGGAATTTCCCATATGTACATCTGCCCCACATCTTGTATTGAAAACTTAGGATTTCCATCACCTTTAATGAATAAAAACTCAGGAGTAAGATTATCGAAGTAGTGTTTTAAATATTCGATCGCATATCCGAGTCTTCTGTTATGGAGAACCTTCGACCACTCTGCCCCATGGTCATTTGCGATCTGTTGGTTCGATCTCTCAACTACTGTTGCGTCCGAGAATATATTTACCTCGGCAAACCTTAGCTTTGCTTGAGGAGTCAGAAGAAATAAGAACAATGGGAGGAAAATTATTGCTCCGGCAACTGCCGCGACTACGAACTCTTTTCTCATTTTTTCTAAAATATACTTCCTGTTTGCAAACACTAAGCCCAACAGTAGGAGGGGTGAAACAATCCGTGCGGTATTAAACGTATACATTGAGACGACGAAAGACAAAACAGACAGAACAATAAACCATCTCCGTTCAAGGGAAACTAAAAATAAATAGACTCCTAAGACTATAAAGAAAGTCGCGACGTTAGCTTCGAAAGCCGCACGAGAGAGTAGAATGTGCCACGGCGAGATTGCAAGGACTCCGGCTGAAGCCAAAGCCAAGGTCGAACTTGTTTGAGGAAAAATTTTCCGAACGAGGAAGAAAGCTAGTAAAACGGTCAATGTGCCGAAGAAGGCGGAGGCGAAACGAGTCGAGAATTCGTTAAGTCCAAACAATTTAACAGGTAATACAGTTAAATACGCATAAACCGGGGGTTTAAAATCTCCAAAAGACTCAAGATATGTAAGTGGTAGAAAACGGCCAAACTCATCTTTCCCATCAATGCCAAGCGAATATGCATTATACCCCCAAGAAACTTCATCCCAAGTCAGAGACGGTGGAACTTTAGTAATATTAAAAAACCTCAAAAACCCAGCGAGTAATACTATAAATCCAAGCAATAATACTATCTTGGTTTTCACACTATTATTATAACTGAAAATCAATTGTTCAACTACTAAAATTGCTCGCTTTGCTCGATCCGTCCCCACCGCTGTCAAGACTAGCGTCTTGCAGCCGGTCTCCCTCGCTCATCGCTCAGTCCGACCCCAAATCTCTGCGTTGGCGTTTTCGTAGACTCGTTTGAGCCCTATATCCTCGGGTGGATATGGCAAATATTCTATGTAACTTTCATATTTAGCCAGATAAACGTATTTAATGTTTAAATCTTTTAAAATCTTACTGGCTGTTTTACTGTCATGCGCAGTGACGAAAGTGAAGTCGGCGACTGTCGGCTGGTTCGCATATTTTCCGACATACCCTTTTCTCCCGGCGGCTGCCGCAGGTTTCAATGGGGTTACGAAGGAACATTTCAAACAATCTTTATCGTAAACCAAAACTTTACCTTGTGGAAATCGCGAAAGAACAGAAAGCGCATCGGCCTCCGCTTGACTAACATAGTATTTCTTGTTCGCCTGTATTAATAAATACAAACCAATAACTGCAATTCCCAATAGAACTATTACTAATAAATATTTCTTATCTACTTTTTTAGTTCGAACAACGTATAAAATCCCCATCCCAAGAATCGCGATCGCGATTGCAATTGAGATTTTGTACTTTTCTATTCTATATTCAATAGTAAAAGGAATGTTAAACGAATAATCCTTAAACGCAAGTCCGAAAGGCGCGACATAGAAATTTTGTCTGGTTGAAAGCTTAATCTCTCCATTGTTTTCGGTTACGTCCAATTGTTTAGATTCAAGAATTATCTTGGGAACTGTTATTCCCGTGGTGTGAATCGAATTCTCTGAAAAGATTATTTTCCCTTTTTCAAACACAAGTTCTAGGTTACCTGATTTTTGCTTGACAGATCTTAATCTTCCGACATCGAATTTCCACGTATTATTTTTATCGATTACCGAATCGACGATGAACGGAAGATTTATTGATAGATTGTATTGTTTGTTTGGAGATTTATAAAAAGGTTCCTCAAGATCCTCAGGATAGACCCGAAAATCTATCACCTCGGCAGTCTGGCTCTCCTTATTATATAGAAGGCCAATCCTGTACCTGCTGTTTTGAAACCAGAAGATTCTCTCGGGTTTGCCTAGCAGATCATTTGCATCGATAACATGGGCCGGAGAAACATTCGGAAAATAACCTCTATACCAATCTGAAAATTGGTTCATTGAAGTAATATTTATACCCTTTTGTTCGAACTCCTTGACGTAGTCAAGCCATGTAGAATAAATCCCCGAATAGAAATCGGGGGAGTAGTCTGACTCAAGACCTATTGTCGCTTGTCCAAACTCGTTGAGCTGATTTTGCATTGAATAGAGTCCCATAAGTTTTCTAAAATAGTCGTTCGCAAGACCTAGGCCACCATAATCTTGAGTGCTATAAAGGCTCGACTGTTTTTTCGTCGGACTAAGATACCCATTCAAAGGATCGCGCGGCGCCCAGCGGAAAGTAACAAGATCGAGCTTGTCCTGAATATTTTGTGCTGGCGATGCGGCGTTAGTTTTATTTGGATAATAAGGAGTAGACCACGGCGTTCCCCAAACTTGGTAACCATCCAAATCATATTGATCGGAAATTCCAAGAACTCCGGTGATTCCATACTTTTCCTTCATATGAGAAAGCGAATATGAGTCCACCCACCACGCACCAACAGATTTTGGATAATAGCCGAACTTTTCTTTGAATTTTGAAAAGACGGAATCAATTAATTTTTTTCGATCTGCTTGACTATATCCTGAAAGAAAAAGTGACGTTGCACGGTGCCAAGAGTTCGTTTTATTATATTTTACACTTGAACTTTCACTATACTTTTGTGTAACTTCAAGAAAAACCCCAAGCTCCTGTTTATTGTTCATTTCGGCGAACAAAGAGGCAAGTTCTGGGTTTGCAATAATGTCGTAAGTCAGAAGCCAAGTGGCAGGCAGATTTCTTTTTTGTACTTCGTTGTATTCTGCTTTAATACTCTCTTGGGGATTTTTTGTATATGCTGAGAGGCGAACGGGGTTGACGATTGTAATATATGACTTACTGCTGACTTGCGCGTAGGTAGTATTCGTAAATCCCAGAAATAAATAAACAGTAATTCCGAATAGAACTAAAAAGTGCTTCATTTCGAAATTATATCAAGATGGATTTGTTTATGATACTATTGAAGGCTATTGATTATAGATTATAGATTGTAGATTATATAAATAGTGAAGTATTTTTCTAAAACTATTATTATCCTCTTTTCGGTTGCTTTTCTAATTCGATTATTAGTTGCACTTTGGTCTTTCAACTTCCGAGAGAATACCGATGTCCTGCGGTATAGAGATTGGGGTAGGATCGCATACCTTTATGGCTTACCCGATACATACAGAGGCGACCATCTTTCGTTTGGAACGTTACCTAACAACCAGCCTCCGGGTTCACTTTATATAATTTCTTCAATGTACAATCTGTCAATTCAAACATCAAAAGTTATTCTAAAGATTACAAAATCACCTCCGGGAAGTCTCCAATGGGTCAATGGACCGCTCCTCGATTTCTTCTTGCGGCTTCCCGCACTCGTGGCGGATTTGGTAATCGGATATATTATTTACCAACTGGTCAGAACTAAATCTTCCGAGAAACTTGCGCTCCTCTCCTCTGGGCTATTTTTATTCAACCCTCTGATTATTTATAACAGCTCATTCTGGGGACAGATGGATTCGATTAACAATTTATTTTTATTATTATCAATATATTTTCTTTATAAACAAAAGGTCGAATATGTAATGCCTTTCTTCTTCCTTTCATTATTTATTAAACTCTCCCTGCTGCCTATTTTCCCAATATTGATTTTATTAATGTATTTTTCAAGCAAAAATAACATCAGAAGAGTTTCGCTATCATTAATCTATGGAGTAGCGATTATTTTATTGCTCACTTTACCTATCTCAACAACCCCATGGGCATGGCTCACCAACTACCTTTCATCAAATGGATTAGGGGAGCTACAAAATATTACGGCCTTTGCATTTAATTTTTGGTGGATAATATTTAAGCCTGCTATCTTAATTGGAAACCCCGAAACACTTTTTGGTTTCTCAGAAGTTCGACTAATTGGTAGTCCACAGGATAGCATTCTTTATCTGGGAATAAGTCTTTTCCATTGGGCAATAGTATTGTTTATGATTACTTTTTTGCAAGTTTTAAAGTTTATTATTCAAAGGCGT
>JBGOVI010000022.1:0-12328 GCA_041478035.1 Patescibacteria group bacterium | reverse complement strand
TTTGACGCGGCGCAAGTGGAGGGTTCGCATAGCGGCCAATTGCACGAGTTTCGAAAACTCGAGGGAGCAATCCCTTCACAGGTTCGAATCCTGTACCCTCCGCAACGTACAAAATCGAAGATTTTTACGTTGCTGAAACGTTTAATTTTCAAAGAAAATTATTTTCGTTTCGTCCATGCTCCCGTAGTTCAATGGATAGAATGGGGGATTCCGGATCCTCTGATGCGGGTTCGATTCCCGCCGAGAGCACTTAAATTATGAAATTTGAATTTTCGGCCGGCGGTATTGTTTATAAAAAAGAAAAAGGGAAACTTTACATTCTTGTTTCCCAACACTCCCAGCATTTAGGCTGGGTGTTTCCAAAAGGTCTAATTGGAGATCATATAAAGGGTGAAAAAAAAGAAGTTACTTCAGTCCGTGAGGTTGAAGAAGAAACAGGGGCAAAAGCTGAAATTCAAAAACAAATAACGCCTGTTACTTATTGGTACGTGATGGACGGGGAGAAAATAAAGAAAACGGTTTATTATTTCATTATGAAATATACGGGTGGAGACATAACAAAACACGATTTTGAAATGGCCGCTGTTGAGTGGTTGCCTAAAGATGAAGTTTTAGGACGTCTATCTTACAAAAGCGACAAAGATGCTTATAGGGAAGCTCTTCCTGAAATCAAACGGCTTGCAAATTCATAATTCCTAATTCATAATTCAAATGTTTTGGAGGAGTCGGATAGTGGCCCATTCCACATCCTTGGAAAGGATGCAAGCGCAAGCTTACGCGAGTTCGAATCTCGCCTCCTCCGCATCGCTCCGCTCGGCGCTAGCGCATTTTGTGTTAAAATAATCGTTGCGCCAGGGTAGCTCAGTGGTAGAGCACAAGATTCATATCCTTGCGGTCGAGAGTCCGATTCTCTCCCCTGGTACACATTATGGACAATCGGCCGATTGGGATTTTTGATTCGGGAGTCGGGGGACTAAGCGTTCTTAGAGAAGTACAAAAACTTCTTCCGAATGAGTCAATAATCTATCTTGCCGATCAGGCGAATATTCCGTATGGAAATAAAACCGAAAGCCAACTTAGAAAAATTATATCGAAAGATATAGAATTTTTAGAGGGTAAAGATGTTAAAATAGTTATAATTGCCTGTAACACGGCAACAGTTTATGCTCTCGACTTTCTGCGTTCCAAGTTCAACATTCCAATAATGGGCGTAGTCCCAGTTGTTAAAACATTGGCGAACAAAACCAAAAGTGGCAGAGTTGCAGTATTTTCAACCCCTGCGACAGCCAAAAGTCAGTATCTTATTAATTTAATTAACAAGTTTGCACCAAATACACAAGTTTATACAGTAGGTTCAAGCGGCCTTGAGCACTTAGTCGAACAAGGGAAAACTAACGGAGAGGAGATTAACAAAGCAGTTAAAAAAGCGCTTTTGCCTTTACTTACTAAAAATGTTGATTCGATTGCCCTGGGTTGCACGCACTATCCTTTTCTTAATGCACAGATGAAGAAAGTTTTAGGTTCGAAAGTTAGGATTTATGACTCCGGTAGCGCGATTGCCAGGAGAACGAGACAAGTACTTGAAAATGAAAATTCATTATCGAACAGGCACGGCAAAGACTATTTTTTTACAACCGCTGATCCTGATAAATTCAAAAAAGTGGCAGAAAAGCTATTAGGATACGGGGTTGATCGAGTATATAAAGCTCGACTATAATTAGATTTATGGACTTTAAGGGCAAAAAGGTTGCGGTTTTGGGATTTGGAGTAGAAGGGGAGAGTGTTGTAAATTTTCTTTTAAAACAAGGCTCGCAAGTTTCAATTCTTGATGCTAGATCCGAGGAAAAGTTCGAGTCCGCAAAAATTGACGAATTTAAGAGCAAAGGAGTTTCATTTCAATTCGAAAAATATCCCCAGGATTTTTCAGAATTTGGTTTAGTCGTTCGCTCACCTGGCATAAGTCCACTTTCAGCCGTTATCGAACGCGTCAAAAAGCAAGGAATTGAAGTAACTTCAGCCACGAAAATCTTCTTTGCCCTGTGTCCTTGTCCAATCATCGGCGTGACGGGCACAAAAGGTAAAGGCACCACTTCTACTTTAATTTACGAAATGCTCAAGGCGCAGGGAGTGGATGCATATCTAGGTGGGAATATAGGTTTGCCCGCTTTGGAATTTTTGGATGCTTTAAAATCCGATTCTAAGGTAGTTTTAGAATTGTCATCCTTCCAACTACAGGATTTGCATAAAAGTCCTCAAATAGCGGTGGTTTTGATGGTTACAAGCGAACATTTGGATTATCACCGGGATCTGGCAGAGTATGTAGACGCAAAAAGGAACATTTTGCGGTTTCAGACTACTTCTGACTATGCAATTGTTAATAAGGATTATGTAGCCTCAAATGAGAGCGATACACATACGGAGGCGAAGGTTTATTATGTGAGCCGCGAACGTGATACTGATCATGGATGTTTCGTCAAGGATGGATTTGTTTGGGTCAGGGATGGCGAAACTGAGGTGAAAGTTTTAGCAACGGCTGACATATTGCTCCCGGGTGCGCACAATTTTGAAAATGCTTGCGCAGCCTCTATGGCGGCTTATCTATCTGGTGTTTCAATACAGAATATAGCTTCTGTCCTCAAGGAATTCAAAGGGCTTGAGCATCGCCTGGAGCTTGTCCGCATCTTTGACGGTGTTAAATATTATGATGATTCATTTTCAACAACTCCTGAGACTGCGATTGCCGCAATTGAGGCATTTGAAGAGCCTGAAATTTTAATATTAGGCGGATCAAGCAAGAATAGCGACTTTACTGAGCTTGGAAAGACGATTCGCGAAGCAAAAAATATTAAAGCAATAATAGGCATAGGGGAAGAATGGCAGCGCATAAGCGCGGAGTTCAAAGTTCAAAGTTCAAAGTTCAAAGTTATTGAAGGGTGTTCGGGAATGGAAGAAATAGTTGCGAAGGCAAAGGAAGTAGGGAAAGTAGGGGATGTGGTAATTTTGTCTCCGGCCTGTGCATCATTTGACATGTTTCGCAACTACAAAGAGCGCGGGGAACAATTTAAAAAAGAGGTAAATTCGCTTCATTAGTGATAAAATAGAGCAATATGAACAAGCGAGTATTGTCTGGAATTAGAGCTACCGGAAGATTGCACCTTGGGAATTATCTTGGGGCGGTCAAGGGCATGCTCGAGCTTCAAGAGGACAGCGAACATGAAACATTTTTTATGGTGGCGGATTTGCATACATTAACCACGCCGTATGAAAAGAGTTCGCTTCAAATTTCTGTTCGCGAAATTATTATCGACTATCTTGCTGCCGGCCTTAATCCGGAAAAAAGCGTATTGTTTGTTCAGTCAATGGTTCCGGAGCATTTAGAGCTTGCATATTATTTTTCAACTGTCACAACGGTTGCCAAAATGCAGCACCTCCCCACATTTAAAGATAAAATCAAACAATATCCGGAGCATGTTACCATGGCCCTATTAAATTATCCGGTTTTAATGGCCGCGGATATTTTGGTTTACAAAGCGGGGCTTGTTCCCGTCGGCATAGATCAGGAACCACATCTTGAAGTTGCGCGGGAGATTGCAAGAAGAATGAACCAAGATTACGGAACAGATTTCCCGGAACCTAAAAGCTTCCAAACAAAAGGTGCTTATGTCCCCTCCCTGACGGGTGAGGGAAAAATGAGTAAAAGCGTTGAAGGTTCATTTATAAATCTAACTGATAGTCTTGAAGAGATAAAATCAAAGATTGCGAAAATCACGACAGACAGCGGTAAGGGTTCGGAAATTGTTGGGGGAGTGAAGACTTTAATGGAGTTCGTTGAACTATTTGAGGGAAAAGAAAGAAGAGACGATCTTGAAAAACAATATATGGGAACTGGAGTTCGTTACTCTGATATTAAGGAGCGGTTGGCGGAAGCAATTTTTAAGGAACTTGAACCACTCCAGATTCGCCGAAAAGAACTGGAAGCAAACACCGAGTTTGTCGACAAAGTAATTCGCGAAGGGGCAGAGAAAGCCCGTAAAGTAGCAGGTCAAACAGTAGCCGAAGTCCGCAAAAAAATGGGCCTTTTATAATTTGTCAATAGAGCATTTGCCTTCTTTTAGCTTCAAATTCAGAACAAAATTACTTTTCACGCAAAAACGCAATATAATAACTTTATAGGATTTGTAGGCTGGACCTAAATCTTATGACAAAAGAAATTATTCAAGACCGTCGAGTCGGAATTATAAGTCCCGAAATCCGTCCATCGCCTCCTGACCAAGCAGTTTTTAACGCTATCCAAGAGCTCGGATATCCAAATCCTCTTTCTCCTGATTGGGCAATATTTAATGTAGCAATGATTCCTACTCCCACAAGAGACGTTTTGATAGCTCGAGCAGTTTTTAAACCTTATGTTACTCCCGGAGTTCCCGATAGAGGCGTTTTGGTTGTTGTAAGCCGCGACAGGGAGGGAAATATTCGAAGGATGAAAAATCTTAATCTTTCGACAAGTTCTGCAAACGGACTCGTATTTAACTGGGAAGACCCAAGAGCGGACGTCCACCAGAATGAAAATTCCGATAAGACTTCGGCAACACTTTGTTTCACGGCCGTCAAAAATGAAAACGGATCTTATAAGCCACATCCTGCAGAAGTCGAAGTTGACGTTCTAGACAATATGCTTGAAGTTAAGAGCATAAGAGTTTTTGAAAACGAAGGCAAAAACTATGTGAATATTAACGGAGTTAGATTTTATCGCCAGGGGTCACAGACACACGTCCTAGATATAGTAAAGCCTATCGGAAATAGGCTGGAAAGCGTAGGGCAATCAGACTTCAGACCCTTCCGGGAAATTGATTGGATCTCAACAAAAATGGGAGCAGTTGCAAGGCCGATGCCTTTCGGGAAAAAATTGCAGACCTTATTAATACATGGAGTTACGGATGATCCTTCCCGTCCTAAGATTGGCCATATTTATTCGATTGGATTGGCGGTTGTCGATTTAAATTTTAATGTTCGTGCGGTTGCCTCCAAGCCGCTTATTACTAGAGATGATCTTTCCGCAAATTTAGCGCCCGATTTGGAACTGGATCCCGGAAAAAGTGTTGTTTATCTTTGTGATTATCGTGAGCGAGAACGCGTGATTGAATTTCCTACAACAGGAGGAGATTTGGCGGCAGTTTCGCTGAGAAAATTTAAAGAAGAAATTGATCAGCTAGCCTCTCAAACACTTTCTAATCGGGTTTAATTCTCCAAATGGTATAATTCTGATCATCTATGAAACAGGTGCATTTACTTATCTCGGGGTTTGTTCAGGGAGTGGGATTTCGGGAATTTGTCAGGCGGCAGGCGAAGAAAGTTGGGGTAGTAGGGTGGGTAAGGAATCTTTCGGACAATAGGGTTGAAGTTGTCGCGCAGGGATCGGAAGAAAATTTAAACAAGCTGATTAAGATTTGTTCCAAGGGCCATTTTTTCTCAGAAGTCAAAAACGTTTCAATCGAATCGCAAGACGTGTCGGAAGAGTTCGAAAGCTTCGATAAAAAGCCCACAGAATGAAAAAAATTATTCTATCTCTGATAAGATTTTACAAAAAGACGGAGTTTTTCCATTTGCAGTTGTTTCGAACCTTGTTTTTGACAGACTCGATCTGTAGATTTTCTCCGACTTGTGCGGAATATACCTATCGGGCCGTTGAGAAGTATGGGGTGGTTAGGGGTGTTAGGTTAGGTTTGGGGAGAATAATTCGATGTCATCCGTGGAGCAGAGGAGGATACGACCCCCTTCCGTAAATTTACCAATAACCAATTGACCAATTGATCAAGCCAATTTTCAATTTACAATTCTCAATTTTAAATTTCAAATTAAAAATTGCCATGCGATCTGCTTCACAATACGTTTCGGCTGTGCTATAATTTCGTATTCCAATGAATGGCAGGGCTCGTAAAGTTAAAAAGATAGGTTTTAGGTTCTCATGGCGGGACTTGATCCTATATGGCTTCCTCTTTTTCTTTCTGCTCTTTGTTTTAGTAGGGGTGGGCGATTTTCAATCTTCGCAGAGTTCAAACACAATACCAATTTCACAGCTCGTTGCAGATATTCGCAGCAAGAAGGTAGATGAAGTTACAGTTTCTGAAGCAAAAATTGACGTAAAGTACAAGGACGGAAAAGCCGCGGTTGCAAAAAAAGAACCAAGCGTATCTCTATTTGAGGTTCTCAAAAATTCAAACATAGACCCATCTACGGTCAAGATAAATGTCAAGGATGATGCAACGCTCAATACCTGGATTAACGTTCTATCATCGGTTCTTCCCGTACTTTTGATCATCGCCTTTTTCTACTTTATTTTCCGACAGGCTCGCGGCGCACAGGAAAATATTTTTTCATTCGGCGCAAATAAAGGAAAAACATTTAATAAAGATCTTCCAAAAACAACATTTGCTGATGTTGCGGGAGTTGATGAAGCAAAACAAGAACTTTCTGAAGTAGTCGACTTTCTTAAAAACCCCGGTAAATACCAGGCAATGGGAGCGCGTACGCCAAAGGGGGTACTTCTCGTTGGTCCAAGCGGAACCGGAAAAACCCTGTTGGCGAGAGCGATTGCCGGAGAGGCACAAGTTCCGTTTATTTCAATTGCGGGGTCAGAATTTATGGAGATGCTTGTTGGAGTAGGCGCCGCGCGCGCAAGAGACCTGTTTGTTACTGCAAAAAAATCCCAGCCCGCAATAATATTTATTGATGAAGTAGATGCAATAGGAAGGCAGCGGGGTGTCGGACTTATGGGAGGGCATGATGAGCGTGAGCAAACCTTAAATCAAATTTTAGTTGAGATGGATGGATTTACTCCCAATGAGCAGTTGGTGGTAATTGCAGCTACAAATCGTCCGGATATCCTTGATCCGGCGCTTGTCCGCCCCGGCCGTTTTGATAGAAGAATTATGCTCCAGCTTCCCGATATTGAAGGTAGAAAAGCAATTCTTGCGATTCACGCAAAAGGAAAACCTTTTGATAATAATGTTGATTGGGAAAAAGTTGCAAGGCGAACCGTAGGGTATTCGGGAGCTGATCTTGAAAACATGCTTAATGAAGCAGCAATTTTAGCGGCCCGCCTTGAAAAAAAACAAATTGATATGGAGGATCTTGAGGAGGCGGCAACAAAAGTAAAGCTTGGGCCTGAAAAAAAGCGTATGCAGTCAGAGGACGATAAAAAAATTACGGCATATCACGAGTCGGGGCACGCAATTGTATCTTATTTCTCACCGAAGGCAGATCCCGTGCATAGAATTTCAATTGTCGGGCGCGGTTTGTCACTTGGTCATACGTTAATTCCACCTGCTCAAGACCGCGTTCATGAAACCAAGACCCGCTTGCTTGAAACAATTTCAACAATGCTTGGCGGCCGCGCTGCTGAGGAGCTGATATTTTCAGAAATGACAACAGGGGCATCTGATGATATTGAAAAAGCAACAGATGTTGCCCGTATGATGGTAATTGAATACGGGATGAGTGAGCTTGGTCCTGTTAATTATGACGTTGAGAAAAACAGGTTATACGGCGAAACTTCACAGATTTCCGATGTTCTTATGGCAAAAATAGACGCTGAGATACGCCGAATAATGGACCACGCATACCAGGATGCTGAAAAAATTCTTAAGGTAAACCGCTCAAAATTAGACAAAGTCGCAGCGCAGCTTTTGATAAAAGAAACACTTGAGGGAGAAGAGTTCAACAACATAATGAAAGGCAAAGCCGCTCGAAAAGCCAGGAAAATTTCTAATTAACCTAATTCCTAATTGACCTAAATAATTCCCAATGCCTCAAGTTCCAATTAGGATTTGGTACTTTAAGAATTAGTTAGAAATTAAAGCAATTAGAAATTATAAATTGTATAATGTTCTCATGAGTGCTTTTGCCCATTTGCTTGTCAGAAACCCCAAGGATGATGAGACGCCGCTTGCGGCCGCAACCCAGATATTTTCATCTCTCCTGCCATATCCTTATATATCACTCTTTAAAAGACTGTATGTACATCCAAAATCTCATGCTTTTGAAATTTATCTTCTGAATCAGACAGTATATTTTTATGTAACCACAAAAGAAGAAAATGAAACACTTGTTTCAAGTCTTGTCTCCTCCTCATTTCCCATGTCTAATATTTTACGCACTGAGGATCCTATGGAAAAAGTTCTTGAATCGCCCCATATTATGGTCGGCGAGATGGTTTTAAATTCATACTCTTATCTTCCAATAAAGACTTACGCCGATTTAGAGGATATCGATCCTCTATCTTCACTTCTTGGTTTTCTTGCCAAGCAAGACGCAAGTGTTCGCATGGCTGTTCAAATAGTTATTAAGCCCGCAAGCTTTGCGTGGCAGGATAAAGCAGTTGAAATGGCGGGACATTTGATTGAGGACACGCATCTTGCTGCAGTAAAAGATGTAACGACGGGCGAAAGCTCCATGGGTGCTACAACCCGCTATGCGCAAAATCCGCAGAGACTTAGAATGATGCAGAAGGCAGGATTTCAAGGCGGAAAAGCCGTTGTCCGCCTGGTTGTGGGAAGCGATAACGCCAATACCACATCCTATATGCAAAATTTGGCCGGAACTTTTGGAAGTTTTTCTTTAGGTGACGGGAATCAATTTGTATTTCGCAAGCCGCTTTTGGCCGTTAATAAAAAAAGACTTCTTGAGAGAATAAAGTCAAGGTCAGTAAATTTTCTTGAGCGTAAAAATCAAATATTAAATGCTCAGGAACTTGCAACAATCTGGCACCCGCCGGGATTTCTGCTCGCGGGCCTTAAAAATATTGCGTGGGGAAAGACACTTCTTGGCGAGCCGCCTGAAAATCTTCCCGCGATTACCTTAGTTACAGAAGAAGAGAAGCGTGATATTAATTTCTTTGCTAAAGCCGAATTTAAAAACTCAGAGACAATTTTTGGGATCAAAACGGCAGATAGGCGAAAACACGTTTACACAATTGGGAAAACGGGTGCCGGTAAATCAACTTTAATCGCCAATATGGCAATTGATGATATCAGAAAAGACCGCGGGATCGGAATTATAGATCCGCACGGAGATTTATCGGAGATTATTCTTGATTATATTCCCAAAAGGCGCCTCAACGATGTTGTTTATCTTGAGCCTTTTGATACTGAACGTCCCTTTTCACTCAACGTTCTTGAAATTAAAAATGCCCAGCATAAGGACCTCGTTTCGTCAGGGATTGTCGCAATTTTTCATAAAATTTATGGCGAATCGTGGGGGCCGCGCCTAGAGTACATTTTAAGAAACGTTATTCTGACTCTTCTTGATATTGAAGAAGGGACGTTAATTGATGCCCTGAGACTTTTATCAGATGCGCCTTTCAGGGACAAAATTGTAGCAAGACTTTCAGACCCTGTTCTTAAGAATTTCTGGGAGGGTGAGTTTGCTCGCATGCCCGATAAGTTAAGGTCTGAAGCAGTCTCGCCAATTCAAAATAAAGTGGGGCAGTTTGTTTCATCGCGCATGATCAGAAATATCATCGGTAACCCCGTTTCGTCCATAAATTTGCAGGAAATAATGGACGAGGGGAAAATTTTGATTCTCAACTTATCGCAGGGAAAATTGGGAGAGGACAACGCGGCGCTTTTAGGAGCCATGGTTATCACTCAAATCCAACTCGCGGCCATGAACCGTTCTTTTCAAAAAGAAGAAAACAGGCGGGACTTTTTCCTGTTTGTTGATGAGTTTCAGAATTTTGCGACGACTTCATTTACCAAAATTTTGTCCGAGGCGCGGAAATATCGCCTGTCTTTAACTTTGGCCAACCAGTATTCGGATCAACTTGAAGAGGATGTACAATATGCTATTTATGGAAATGTGGGGACGTTAATTTCATTTGTCGTCGGCGCACACGATGCCGAGCTTTTGACAAAAGAGTTTGCCGAGATTTATACGGAAAATGATTTAGTTTCGCTCGGAAAATATGAGACAGTTATGAAATTATCTATTGACGGGATGACGACCGCGCCTTTCCCGGCGACAACACTGCCGCTTCCAAATGTAAAAAATGATAACCGCGACGCAATCATCCGCCACTCCAAGGAACGCTATGGCCGCAAGCCCACTCAGTAGGGACTAGGGAATTCTCCTTGACTTGCTTTTTTCTTCGTCGTATACTCGCATTAGATCAGCATTTCTTCTTGCCAATAAAGTACAATTCGCGAGTATTTTTTAGGCAAAAAGTTGCTCATTGACATACCAGTTCGCGAAACTTCACTCGAATTATACCGAACGCATGGTATATTTTGGTTGTGAGCCCTGGTGGTTAGTAGCAAGTATGTATATTCAATTTCATACATAATACTTTCTACATGATACATAATACTAACCAGTGGGAGTCACAACCGAATTCTTCGAATGGAGAAAATTAGAGGATTTTTATTTATCGCCAAGTTTTTTTGTTCCGTCCCTCTCTAGCGGAAAGCAGCAGTCTCGGCCGAGGTTCTGTTAGGGAGTTTCCAACAGCTCATCAACAAGGAGGTGATGCCACTGATAGTTTTATAGACCTTGCGCAGAAGGCCTCATAAGTGTCTAGCCAACACAATACAGAGCGGCCTTCTGCCAAGCCAATTCAGGACCTGTTCGTGGTAACGGCCGCAAGCCTTTGCGCTCCGCCGGTCGCCATCATGGCAGATCCTTTTCCTCCCGCATTCCTATGGAGGCTGTCTTACCGGTTAAAACGGTTAGCGGGAGTCCGTTCGGGTGAGGCAGTCTCCGCCAGTCAACACCTGAAAGGAGGTGTAATGGAA
Organism: Patescibacteria group bacterium; assembly: GCA_041478035.1. GTDB lineage: Bacteria > Patescibacteriota > Microgenomatia > Levybacterales > GWA1-39-11 > GWA1-39-11. The sequence goes on along the minus strand of JBGOVI010000022.1, from coordinate 1,544 downwards.
CAAAAGGCAACATCTGTTCCGAGCTTTCAGGGAGAAAGTGCGTGTTTGTAAAGCTTACGGGCGTGAGCTAAGCATGCAGGAACGGATGGTGACTGAACAGAATAGTGTCGGAATAGGGTCCGAAGTATCCTACAGAAGGAGCACTCGTTTGAGAATCTTCATGACAGGACCGCCCACAAAGGCGATCCGTGAAGGATTATCAATGCTCGCGGTCTTAGTGGTTGTCATGGCTTTTCTGGTCATCTCCACCGCCGTCGGCCCCGGGCACGCCACATCGGCGTACGCCTCATCCGACCGGACTCTCATCGTCACCAACGACGCAGCGATTCCGGCCGTAACGGCGAAAACGCCTGACGCTACCACCGTCCTACGAAGCTCGGATACCGTTTTGCAATTCGCCGTTGCGGCGAACCAGGCGGCGACCGGTGCTTTAGGCCATTCCACGGCTACTACGACGGCGGCCGCGCGAGACGGAACCGATGCTATCAGTAGGCAGCAACGCCTAAGTTTGGCTAACGCCAACGCCGATAACATCGCCAACCGCTCCCGCGCCGAGTTCACCAACCTCGCGTTGGCGAACGGCACAACGACAGTTCACGGCGTTCAAACGCTTAGCGCCATGAACAGCGACGGCCAACGGCATCTACTGGACGTCGGCGGCCTACCAGCGCCAAGCTCTCTCACTGTTAGTACCGATGGTATCGGTGACAGGCTGAGCGCCGTTGACACGACTCTGGACTCGGCGACGAGCTCAGCTTTGGCCAACGTTCATGAAGCAACGCTTTCGCTCCGCAACGGTACAATGACGGCGACGTCATTACGCGGAACGCTTGGCAGCGCTGAATACATGAAGGCCACAGGCCAAGCAGTTGTAAAGGAGGATACTTCACAATATGGGCTTGTCGTAGGCGGTCAGTCAGACTCGCCACAGGCGCTGAGCAGCAGCGACGCTGGTCATAAGTCCAACTGGGCCTCTTGGACCCTCTTTGCCATCGGCGGCCTGGCTGCATCGTTTGCCTACTGGTTTGCAGCCGACGTCCTGCGCGGATCCCTATCCCTGCGGGGGCAGCGGCTAACCCGGGTGGCATCAGCGGCGACAGGTGCCTTGGCGGCGAGTGCCGACAGCCTCTGGGGCGCTTTCACGGGCATCATCCGCCGAACACCGGTGACGCTGGTCATTGCGGCCCTCTTCGCCATCGGCGGCATGGTGTTCAATCGGCTCGGTAACGCCGGCGAGGCGACGGTGGTTCCTAGACGCTCGGCAACGAGCTTCAAGGTCCTGTCCGCCGCCTTCAGCGCAGTCATCCTCACCGGTATGGCTCTTCTTGCCATCTTCGCTACGCTTGCGATGACATCCGGTGTAGCACTGGCAGGTGACGCAGGACTGGACTCTTCGACGAGCTCCTGGACCCTCTTCGCCATCGGCGGCCTGGCTGCGTTTGCCTTAGCGAGTCTTGCGAGCTTCAAGTTCGCCAGACGGTAGCCAGAGGCGGACGATCCTTGTCGGATAAATCCTGCTAGGCCACGGCTAACAGCCTACCAGT
>JBGOVI010000082.1:0-3274 GCA_041478035.1 Patescibacteria group bacterium | reverse complement strand
GTCTTGCGTCAAGAGTATTTGACATTACTTCAAATCTAATTATTTTTTGTGACTTTTCTACCTCCTTGAGAATTTGGTCAGTCTTCTTATAAAGTCTGTTTTCAAGCAAGGATAAGTCATGCCTGGTGATCGTCGTCGAAATATTTTTCTGTTTCATATCCTAAATATAGCGAAATGTTTAAGATAAAACAATGTGTCACTTCAACAGTTGGGGGTTCTTGGACTTTGTGCGCGCACATGGGTTCGAACCATGGACCCCTTCGATGTCAACGAAGTACTCTACCACTGAGCTATGCGCGCAATGGAATAAATTCTATCAAGCTCAGGTTCAAATGTAAAGGAATTTAATCCTTAGGAATTTCAATTCCTAATTGTTCTAATTTCTAAGTGCACTAACTAAGTCCCAATAATCAAATACCAATTGGGGACTTGGAGATCGAAGAATTATTTAGAAATTAGGTTAATTAGGTCAATTAGGTCAATTGCTTTACCCCGTTTGGGTGGCCGTAGTTCTTTCGCCGGATAAACCGAATGTGGTTCCGTGTTTCTGGTATTTGCTCCAGTATTTGCTTTGCTGTTTCTTGCTTGTAAAGACTGCGCCATATGACACCGTATCTTCAAGCTTGCGAGTAGCGTCTTTTATTACACCCAATACAAACTCAAAGAAGTTAATGTGATATTTGCCAGGTCTCACAGGCGCCTGGTCTGCTGTTGCGTCTTTAACAGTACGCTCAACAAGCTTTGAAGTTTGCATAAGCTTTTTGATTTCCATGCGGATTTGCTCAACTGCTTGTCTTACCTGAGCTTCGGTCCTTGTTTCACCTATCCTGTCGGCATTGTTTACGGTTCTAAAATACTCCATGTGTTCTGATGTGACCTGTATTTTTTCTTTTTTCTCAACCTGCTCAACCCTTTGTTGCGTGAGTGAAACGGCTTGTCCTTCTGCCAATTGATTTTCAGAACCAAACCCGAAAAGTTGCTCCGAAATTGACGTAGGAGAAGTACCCAGAAGATCATTCCAAGCGCTATTTATTATTCCTTTCCCGAGATCCTTGAATTCATCATTCACGGTCGCAGGTTCAATGTAGCGATTTCGAGGTTTAGCCTCGATAGACTCCTCGCTTATTTGTTTCTTTTGCGTTTGAGGTTTTGCCATATTATGGGTTGTAATCTACCCGTATTATACCACAGACATCTATATTTTTGTCAAATAGTCGAGGGTTTTTTGCTGGCGGATAATTGCGGCGACCAAATATGGATTTTGGGCAACTTGCGTGCGTTCTTTTTCGTCTTTGATTGCGGCAAGAGCTTGGTCAATATCCTTTTGTTCGACCGTAATCTTTTCCTCATCTGCAATTTTTCGTAAGACGAACTCGAGCTTTAAATCCTTCTCCGCACGCTCATTGTACTCTCCCCTTAATTGTTCAGCCGTTTTTGATCGAGAGGCTAAGTACTGGTCGAGCGAAACTCCTAGTTTTTTAAGTTCGTCGAGAAGTTGAGATAAAAGTCTATCAGTCTCCTGGTCGATTAATATTTTTGGAATTTGAATCTCAACTACGTTTAAAATGGTATTCAAAATCTCGTCAAGTTTTCCTTGTCCTGAGCTTGTCGAAGGATTGCTAGGCTCGTCTTCAGTTTCTGGTTGTCCGGCTTGCCCTGAGCTTGTCGAATGGGGAAGGATAATCTTAGGGGTGGGTTTCAATTTCCTCGCTTCTTCTTTATAGTTTTTTAAATCTATTTTTGGCTCCTCGGCAGTTTCGGCCGTAAACTCAAGATCTGTACCTTCCGCGAATTCCCCGACGTGAATCCGAGGATTGATTATCGGTTTTATGTCAAGCTGTTTGACAGCTGCCACGTACTCATCAGTCAAGATTTTTTTGAGAACTTCTTCGCGAACTGTCTGCAGGTTCAGTTTTTGTTCGGCAAGATTTCTTGGTGCTGCGCCTTTTCTAAACCCCTGGATTTCAACATTTTTGACGAGTTCATCAATTATTTTTTTGCGAACCTGCTCAATCTCACTTGCTGGAACGACAATTTTTATCGCAATCGTCCCATCCGCCCTTTTCTCAGATGAATATCTCTGTTTTGATTGATTTACCGAAGCTACCATAACTTCAAATTATACTTTGTTTACTGAATAAATTCTACACAAAAAATGCTATTTAGTATGCGGACCTACCTTATAGAGGTTACCATGTTTTGAATGTTGACTTAGAAGTAATCCTTGCCTAGTAAGATTATGAACATAAAAACCAAATGAGTCTCTGCTTGTGTGTCTTCCCATTCTTTCATTATATTCAGTATGAGCCTCTGAAGCTGTTATTTCGGGAAATTCGGTAAAGATATCAAGAATGTCGAAATTTATTTGTTCTCTGGATTGTTGATTAGAATGTGGTGATGCTTCTTTTGCTTTAAGCATAAGAGTTGAGAAAAGAGTCGGGTCTATAATTACTCTTTGAGCGAAATCCCTCCCTTCTTTTCTCACTTCCTCGTCCCCTGCGAGAAATCTATTCAAGAGTTCAATGAAAGAAACAATTCTAACTCGCTGTTCATCAGACAAAGTTATTTCAGACCGAAACTCTGCATTAAACTTTTTATGCTCAACGTATCCCTGTCTTTCTAGATCTTTACAGATTTGTGCTATTCTACTTCTAAGCATTCTTGAATTCGACTTATCGTAATTTGCAAATTGACTCGATAGTTTTTGTGAAATATCTTCCGTGGAATGGAACTTACGTTCTTGATCGGATTGTAAAAAAGAATAAACGTTATGAGACAAACTTAACTCATGTTTGAATTCAGTTGGTTTCCTCTCCGGCGTATTTTCTACAATTCTATAGAAGCTAGCCGGTTTTCCCTGCTCTACCCTTTCATAACCAATAATGCCCATTTCTCCCAAAGATCGGAGGTGATCCTGAATAACACCACTTTCTCCTCCTAGTGCAGTTACGATATCATTTCTTCGTACTCGGCTATGATTTGTTGCAAGTTCTAAAAAGATTTTGTATCGCATCTCGGGGGCTCTATTTTTGCGTTCCTCATCCTCTCTGATTGAATTTTCAGGAGAGCTAGTTGATCCAAGCATTTGATATAAAGAGAAACCTGTATGGTCATATGACCATTTAAGAAGCAGGCCGGCAAGTTCAACACCGGTAGTGGCACCGTATCTTGTGATCTGGTAGCCGTACGTTTTAAGATCTTGGTCAAAAATTTCCCTGGCAACAAGCCCGATCGGAGAAAGAGAATTTTTACAATATCCGAATGGAAGTCTGGT
>JBGOVI010000049.1:0-6510 GCA_041478035.1 Patescibacteria group bacterium | reverse complement strand
GCTCCAATATCCTAAAGTTGTTTGGGAGCCGCCCAAGATAGTGGCGATCTCACTTCCTGCAAGTCCGAATCCTGTAGCAAATAATATGAGAGACAAAAGCTCGATGCTCCGTGTCCTAAGTGCTTGCGCCAAAGAGAGAAGTGCTAAGAAAACACCAATCGAAGGCAAAGTGAAAAAAGTCCCCCCAACAGTAATGCCAGGGTACGAAACATTTCTGTATGAAAGAAAAATAAAAAAATGTGAAACAAGAATTGTTATCCAAAAGGTAAGAAGGAACACGAAAAACTGCTCAAACCTCTTATTCTCTGCCATAATCCTTTTAATACTCAGCCTATTATTGTCATCAAGAAGCTTGTAATAAGTTTCTTCCAGAACGTCCACTGTCTTCCTAATAGAAAACTCCTGCGATGAAAGCTTTGCTTCCTCAGACATCTTACTTGAAAACTCTTTGTTGGAAATGATATCAATTATTTTTTTTGCAAACTCGTTTTTTTCTTTTTCAACAAGATAGCCGTTCTTCCCATTTTCTATACATTCAAAGGCCGGATCATCAACCGTAACAACCGGAACTCCTGATGATAAGGCCTCAGGAACAACGAGGCCTTGAGTCTCAGTAGTTGAAGCGAAAACAAAGACGCTTGCGTCTTTATAGATTTTATACATGTCCTCATTTTTTATGCCTCCTACAAAATGTGTATTTTTGGCAACCCCGAGGCGACGAGCAAGATTCTGAAGCCTCTTTTTTTCAACACCTTCGCCTACAATTGCAAAATGAGCTGAGGGCGCGTCTTTTAATACTCTTGCGAAAACTTTAATTAAGAAGTCGATAGACTTCTCACGCCCGAGTCTTCCGGCAAACAAAATTATCGGGTCGCGCGCGACTTTTATTTTCTTTCGCAAAAAGCCCATGGGCGCATTCAGGAATTTATCTACATCAATTCCGCTTGGAACAACAGAGATGGGTTTCTTAACTCCATACCTTCGCAGCTCTTGCTCGACCCGCTTGGTAGGAGCGATAAGACGGTCTACACGATTTCCGATCAGTTTCGTCGCAACCTCAATCATCTTAGGGCTAATTATTTTCCCTTTTAAAATGTAGTGGGTATAACGGTTCCAAAGAGTATGATAAGTAACAACAAACGGGATCTTTTTCGCACTGGCAATTTCCCACCCGATTAGCGTGACAGGACCACCTGAATGGCCGTGAATAATATCAAAATCCATAGACATAACTCTTCTAAAGTCGCGGTCTGGCAAGTGAAGCGCGAGCCTTGTTTCAGGCTGCCTGGCAACTCTAACCGAGGCAAGTCTTATGACGTTCGGGTTCAGGTCTTTGTAGCCCGGGAATCGGGGCGCAACAATGATAACTTCGTGCCCTCTTCTCTTCAGCTCCTTCGTCGTTTCATATACCGAGGTCGCGACCCCATTGGGTTGAGGCAAAAACCCGTCAGTAAAAAACCCGATCTTCATATCTATTAATTATATAGCATTAAGGGTAAATAGCTAAATGGCTACATGATTATAAAAACTATTCAACTATTTTGATCTATTCTAACTATTTGCCTGAGTTTGATCTCTTGACAGAAAGTTATCCACATCCGTATACTTCTTAGACTTTCATGGAAGAACTTTGGAAACAAGTATTAGCCGAGCTTGAAGTTGAAGTCTCAAAGCCTATTTTTTTGACTTATTTAAAATCGACCGCTCTCACCTCAATTGTTGCATCTGTAGCAACCGTTGACACGCCAACACACATAATTGCCGAAGAGATTGAGAAAAGACATTATTCTTTAATTAAGCGTATCCTTGACAAAAAAACAGGACAAAATATTAGTCTTATTTTCACCTCCAATGGCTCGGGTGCCAAAAAAACAAAGAGCGTTGATGCTCCCCTTTTTGCTCAAGAATTAATCCGTGAAAAACAACACGTCCGTCCTTCAAGAATAAGGTCCGATTATACCTTTTCCGCGCTCGCTGTATCTGACAGCAATCAGCTTGCTTACACGGCTGCTATCGCGGTTGCCTCAGCTCCAGGGAAAAAATATAATCCTCTTTTTCTTTATGGCACGGTTGGTGTCGGGAAAACTCATTTAATAAATGCTATTGCAAATAAAGCGTACGAGGAAAACAATAATTTTAAAATAATATATTTAACAACCGAAGAATTTACAAACGAGGTGGTTGAGGCGATTCGGGGAAATTCAACTTCAGACTTACGCCGCAAGTTCCGGAACGTTGACCTCCTGCTCCTTGATGACATCCAATTTTTGGCGGGAAAAGAAAAAGTGCAGGAAGAACTTTTCCATACGTTTAACACGCTCATTGATAAGGGTCGTCAGGTAGTCTTCTCCTCAGACAGACCCCCATCAGAACTTAAAAAAATAGAGGCCCGCCTAGCCTCGAGGTTTGAAGGAGGACTTTCAGTTGATATAGAACCCCCGGATTTTGAACTAAGAACTGCAATCCTTTTAATTAAAAGCCAAAAATACGGGATAAATCTTTCTCTTGACGTAGCAAAGGCGGTGGCCGAGAAGATTAGCGACGCAAGAGCGCTCGAAGGTTTTTTATTAAAACTCGTGTCTGCCGGGCAAAAGAATGGTTCTGAAATAAGTAGGGAGACTGTTCAGTCTCTTTTAGCAAAAGGTAAGCAGGAATCTGTCCTTCGGCCCGATTCAATTATAGACGCCATCTGTTCTTTTTATAACATCAAGCAAACACAACTTAAAGGAGACAAGCGCAACTCTTATCTTGTCGGCCCGCGCCATATATGTATGTTCCTATTAAAAGAGGAGGCTGGTCTTGCTTTTGTTGAGATAGGAAACCTCCTGGGGGGGCGTGATCACTCAACTGTTATCCATGGTGTTGAAAAGATCCGGAAAAATCTTGAAAACTCGGATAAAATGCGTGGGGAAATCATGTTTATAAAGCGCAAGCTAAAAGAGGATTTCGCTCAGTAAATTTTTTTACACAAACAAACAATCAACATGATATGAACGCATCTTTCAACTACTTATCCACAATTTTTAACGCATGGCTTGTTGCTTTTATCCACTTGTCCACCTATACTACTACTATTACTAATAGATATATTATATGAAGGCAGAGTTTTTAATTGAAAATTGCGAACGCTTTCTGCCAATACTTAACAAAATCCTCCCTCTACATTCGCAGGTTCCCGTACTCTCAAACCTAATGATAGAAACAACAAAGGAGGGAATTTTTATATATGCAACAAATCTTGAGATAGGGATAAGAGTAAAAATATCAGGAAAAATTGAAGAGGAGGGGGCAACAACCGTTCCGGGAAAACAATTCATAGAAACCCTTTCTTCTTTTCCGAAAGACAAAGTAACGCTAAGTCTTGAAAAAGACACCTTAAGGCTTAAGTGTCGCGACAATGCGGTTTCATTTCAAACCATTGCAAGAGAAGAGTTTCCAACCATATATGAGGAAAAAGGGGACAAAGTCTATGGGTTTTCGGAGGGGGAGCTTGAAAATATATTTTATGGCGTTATTTTTGCAGCGTCTCTTGATGACGGCCGGCCGGAACTAACAGGGGTATTGCTTTCCCAAGAGGAGAATGGGATGAATTTTGTTGCAACGGACGGTTTTAGGCTTTCTCTTAAAAGAGTTAAGAACAAGAAGATTCTCGATGGGGAACCCCTAATTCTCCCCGCAAGGTTAATTGGGGAGCTAACCGGTCTTGCAGGGCCTGTTACTATGTATGTGCATCCTAAGGTAAAACAGGTAATGTTTGAGGCAGATGATATGGTTCTTGTGGGAAGGTTAATTTCTGGTCAATTCCCAAACTACGAAAGAGTGATTCCAAAGATCGGCAAAACAACAATACTTTTAGACGTTGAAGAGTTTATGCAAAAACTAAGGCTCGCTGCGATATTCGCAAGGGACTCGGCAAACATTATAAAGCTGACAATAAATGACGGAAAGCTTACAATGCAATCCCGCGCTTCAGGCGTTGGAGAGGGGGAGATTGGACTTGCCGGAAAACAAGAAGGGGAGCCAAACGAGATAGCGTTCAACATTAAGTTCTTGATGGATCTGTTAAAAAACATTAAGGCAAAAGAGATATCTATGCAGGTCACGTCTGGCGTCGAGCCGGCGCTTTTTACAACAAGCGAAGACCCCGACTTCCTCCACGTAATAATGCCCGTCCGGGTTCAGGAATAGCTACTTTAACGCGGGAAGATAAACAACTATCTTCTCTTCTTGATTTTCAGTAAAAGCGGTACCGGAAAAAATATAAATAGGATAAAGGGTGTAATTTATGTTATCGTTTAAGTATCCAAGCTCGACAGACACAAATATGGTTCTGTCCGGAACGGGCAGAGTTGTTTCAAACTGGTCACCAGCCCCATAAGAAACTATTGTCCCCTCATTGTCTATTATTTTATTTTTCGCATCATCGATTGAAATTATCCCAACGTCCTTCACAGCGGTTAAAATATCGGGGGTATTTAATGTTGCTTTGGTTATTTGCTTCGATTTATTAACTAGTACGTGGGCCCTGGCAGGGTTGGCGAGCTGGACATATAAAGTCAGGTCATTTATTTTTTGAGAAAAAGGAACGTCGTAGTAATCGGCGTCTTCAAACCTACTAACCAAGCGTGTGTTCCCTGAACCAACCAGATAGGAAATCAAGGAGGGGTTTGCGGAAAGATTTTGTGCGTAAGAATCAAAAGTCTTAAGAAAGGCTTGGGCCGAATCAATAACATCTTTTTCACTGCCGACGGTTCTTACTCCCACCTGTGCTCCTGAGAAATATTGAATATTACCCTTTCCAAGGTAAAAGATTAAGCTCTTTGGTCCTTCCTGGAAGGAAATAGCCTGTCCGTCGTTTGTTGATAGTTGCTTCCCCGGGGTCGCAAAAAGAAGGGACCTTGCAATTGTTTGAGCATTGACAGTTTCAATAGCAGTTGGGGTAAATGTGTACAGCTTAACTTTTTTAGGAAATGTTTTATTAATAATTCCAAAGGTGACATCTCCCAGCCTATTTATCAAAACATTTGGGGCAGTTTTAATTACCGGGGTTGGGATCTGTGCTCCCTCCGGTATTTGAATTGGGACGAGCGTAGGTGTGGGAAATACCTCAGGAGCATTTTTATTAGAAGTTTTAGGGGATTTGAAAAGGCTGAGAAGAGCCATAATTATAAAAACGATAAAAAACAAGAGGACAACGGCAAGGATTTTGGGATTTATTTTTTGGATAAAATTTTGCCTTTCCATAATTAAATTATACCCCCGGCTGCGAGGGGGATCCGCGTATTACAGAAGAAGGATTGCCACACGAAGGGCCAAGATCATTATCGCAATTGAATGGCTCTATTGCTTGGGGAATGTTTGGTGGTTCCATCTTGATCCCTCTAAACTCCCAATGTAGATGGGTTCCCGTTGAAGCTCCGGTTGACCCCATGATGCCAATTTGATCGCCCGCCTTCACACTTTGGCCATCTGAAATTGAAAATTGCGAAAGATGCCCATATCTTACGGTGAATGCGCCATTATTACTAACCACGTCAACAAAATTGCCGTAATGAACCCCGCAGTCTCCATATTCCGTAATGCAGCCATGAGCGTTGGCAACACCGTCAAAAGAAGTATAGACCGGGGGTCCCGAAGCGTTTGCTATGTCAATGGCTTCCAGTCCCTGATCGTAAAGACGCGCATGATCGGATGCGCCTTTGGGGCCTTGATAAACCGTGCCTTCAGTCGGCCAATCACCGGGTTGGCTCGGAAGACAGCTATTTGAATCTTTAGAACCGTTGGTTATTCCGCCTGCGAGCTTTAAATACCAGTCTTTTACTCCTCCGGGAAAATTAGGATTCTCCATATTGAAAGTGCAGGGCGCTTTGTGGAATCCATCCCCTCCATATAAACACATTAAATCTTCAAAACCTGAGGTATCTTTAAAACTGTTAAAAACACAAGTCAAGCTTTTGTCTATATCTTTTGTGGGATGTTTGGGGTCGCATCCAAGAGCATCGGTATATCCGGGTTCTCCCTGGGCGCCGCTTTCCTCAATCCAAAGAGCAAGAATAAAGGATGGATTCCATCCGGCGTCAATACTTCTTGAGACAATTTTGCTCCAATTATAAAGCGCCGCCGCCGGCCAGCGGGCAACGACCTGATCCTGTATGGCAAATTCATCTTTGGGAAGAATGGATTTGTCTCTGAAATCAATAGAGTAGTCGAGAGAGCCTGTTACACCGCAGGTTGCCCCGGGTCCTCCGCCGCCGCCCGTGTTGTCGTTGCCCCCCGCCGCCAAGGCTGGGGATGTGAGCGGAAGGTTTGAAGAAGATGAGAAGTATAATTATAAGAATTATGACGGCGACGACTGCAACGGGTACCCAAACGGGTGCAGTAGCTGTTCCCGCTGCTGCGGCTCCACCTGCGCCGGCTGCTGTCCCACCGGCTGCTGCCCCTGCGGCTCCTGCTCCGGTTCCTGCAGCCCCAGCTCCTCCACCAAAAAGGCGGCTCGCCCACTTTGCACGT
>JBGOVI010000044.1:0-6768 GCA_041478035.1 Patescibacteria group bacterium | reverse complement strand
GTTTCATTTATTTTAAAAAACGACGTAAAAGTCTTTGGTAAAATTGACCGCGTGGATAAAAAAGGCGATGGGATTGAAATAATAGACTACAAAACAGGGGAAGACAACCCAAAAGCAGAAAAATCTCACAAGCTCCAGCTTGCAATGTATGCGCTTGCCGCAACACGTGTAAAAGATCCAGTCATCGATAGAAAACCTGAAGACATCACTGTTTCAATCCAGTTTCTTGAGGGAAATACAAAAAAGTCTATGAGTTTTACAGCGGAGGATTTAGAAAAACTTGAGGACGAACTTATTGAAAGAATTAAGGAAATTGAAAAAAGCGACTTTAAGTGTTCTCACAGCATCCTCTGCGCCAATTGTGAATATAAAATTTTATGTTCTGCGAACTGACCAGAGCCGAACGGGCAAAATCCTCTGCAACACATCTGTTTAAGCTTGAACATGTACATCCATCCATTCCCTTACATAAGAGAGAAGTGATGGGGCGATTTTAAAAAAGTGGTCATGCATTACTTCTCTAGATAATGCTAGAAGCCCACTAACTCTTCCCTCAACTTCTCTATACCAATTTTGTAGTCGTTCATCCCCCAATAGAGTATCTCTTACTACCCGCTGCTCATCAATTGCGCTTCGACGAGCGAGTCTTGCTTTGCTTAGGTCACCAGTATGTTCATATTCCATTGATAAACACTCATTTCTAACTATAGATGAAATAGAGTTAAAGATAAAAAAATAATGTATTCTAGACGATAAGAATCGAGCAGTATCCTCCATGCTATCCACTAGCTCTTTGGAATATCCGCTACTGTCTTCAACATATCTTCGATACACTTCTGGTGTAGGCCTACGACTTTCCATTTTATATTGTGCCAGGAAGAGAGTAAGCCAGATTTTGTTTTTCGACTGTCATCTATCTAAGTAACGATATTTCTTCGTCAACTTCCCGCCTCGTCGGCGGATGCTCTCAACCCCGATACTCCCGTAATGCGGGTGATAACGTATCGGATTGGGAGGCACCAGTCGGTACCTCCTTCGAGATTGCAGCGGGTAGGATTCCCAAGTTTCACTCTCGCTCTTCTCTGTTGGTCTCAGATTTTGTTAATTCAAAATCTGTTTCGAGCATCACGTGCGAGTAAAATGCTCGAACACTGGAACTTTCATTCCGGAACTTACGTCCCATCCCCGGCATTACACCTGTCTGGACTTTCCTAGGGGTGCCATACGGTACCCCTCGACAATCCTTCTTCCTGGCCTACATATTATATAACAACTCTGCAACTGAAGCAAACTATAAGATTAACTTATGCCAGCCTCGCGTAGACGCGAGTCTAGGCGGGCCTAATTAGCCTCAAAATCTCTTGTTCGAAACCTCTTTTTTCGATATCAAACCAAGCAATATTTTTGTTTCGACGAAACCAAGTCATTTGATTTTTTGCGTGTTGATAATCTGCAATCACCCATCGCTCCTTTGCTTCTTCCAAACTAATTTCACCCAAAAGATAGTCAAATAATTCTCTATATCCGTTTGCTGTTTTTATCTGCGAAGATAATTTTTTGTAATTTTCGAATAGTCTTCGTGCCTCATCAAGCGCTCCAGATTCCAGTCTTTTTTCGACACGAACAATAATTCTTTTTCTTAAATTCTGAATAGAAGTCTTAAGACCAATCATTAAAACTTCATTTTCGCTGAATACTGGCTTGTTTTTTTTGAAATTAGAACCTACAATCTCTATGGCACGGATTAATCTTCTTTTATTATATATATCCGACTTGTTCATTTTATGAAAACGAACAGGGTCACGTTCTTTAAGTTTATTTTGTAATTGTCCGACTGAAAAATCTTTAAGTTTCTCTCGAAGTTCCAAATCCGGCGGGATATTAATTGTGTCAATTTTCCCAAAAAGCGCGTCTGTATAAAATCCCGTTCCTCCAACGATTATTGAAATTTTGTTTGAATCAAGTGCTTTTTTTACAATGGGTCTTGCTTGTTCAACAAAATCCCGAACAGAAAAGTATTCGGTTGAATCTACAACATCGAGAAGTTCGGTGGGATATGAGTGATCTTTTCCGGAAATAATATCAGCGCCGCGGAAAACTTGAACAGAATCTGCACTAATTAAAACTGAGGGGAATGCTCGTGATAGAGAAAATGCAATATCCGTCTTGCCAACGGCAGTTGGACCAACAATTATTAAAACACGCTTCATGCGTCTTATCTTACTGCTTTCTTAAGACTCTTACCAGGCGTAAATCCAGGTGCGTTTCTTGCAGAAATCGTAATTGTTTCGCCAGTTTTTGGATTTCTTCCCTTTCTTTGTTTTCTTGCTCGCAGTGAAAACGTTCCAAAACCAGTCAAAATGACTTTTTCGTTTCGTTTTAAGGCGTCACGAATTGCATTAAGGAAAACTTTAATCGCCTCTTTTGCAGCTTTATTTGTAAGGTTTCCTTTTTTAGCGACGAGCTCAATTAACTCTTTTTTTGTTACGGACAAATTATCTCACCCCCAATCGTTTGATGTTTATAGGCTAATCGAAGCATCATAAATAGTTTATCTTAATTTAACGATAACTCTTAAAATGGCATTTGTCAATAGACTGAATTGGCGGTTTAATTCGAACTTTACTCTTTCGGCTCAGAGGTTCTGAATTCGCGGATAGCTGTCACGCGGACGACTCCCGGAACTATCAATTTTTTATCGATCTCCTCTTTTATTCTTTTTGCGGCAATTGTCGTCTCAATATCGTCAAGCTTTCCCGGATCGATAATGACACGGAGTTCTCGCCCTGCCTCAAATGCAAACGCATCCAATACTCCTTCGAAATTTTTGGCGATTTCTTCCATGTCGCGAATTCTCTTGACATATTCCTCTACATCCTCGTGTCTTGCCCCCGGGCGTCCGCCTGACGCCGCATCCGCAATATAAACTAGGACCGATTCAACAGATGAAAACGGTTTATCCTCGTGGTGTTCGGCAACCGCGTTAATAACCTCCCGCGGCATCTTGTATTTTTGCAGGAGTTCGACTCCAAGCTGAACGTGACTTCCTTCTTTATCGGAAACTACTTTCCCGATGTCATGAAACAAGCATCCAAGCTTAACAATCTCAACATTTGCGCCGATTTCTGCTGCCAAATGGGCTCCGATCTTGACTAATTCAAGTGAATGGACTACAAGATTCTGGCCAAAAGAACTTCTGAATTTGAAACGGCCAAGCATGCTTAAAAGATCGGGGTGTATATTGAGAGCTCCCGCTTCCGCGGCAATTCTCTGTCCCTCCTCCATGAGAATTTGGGAAACTTCGCGCTTTACCTGTGCAACAATTTCTTCTATCCTAATTGGCTGAATTCTTGTATCTTTTATAAGAAGCTCAAGTGCTCGTCTTGCGATTTCGCGGCGGACAGAGTCAAATGAGGACAAACGGATTATTCCCTCTTCGTCAAGCCCAACGTCAACACCTGTCGCAGTTTCAAATGCGCGGATATTGCGGCCTTCTTTTCCGATAATCCTTCCCTTAACATCCTCATCCTGAATTTTAATTACGGAAACCGTGTATTCGGCCTCAAAATCTAGAGCGCCGTGTTGAAGTGAATCTGCTAAAATTTCACGGGCTTTTTGAGCGGCAGTGACGCGCGCCTCATCCTCTGCCTCGCGGATTATCTTGGCAATATCTGCACTTGCATCTTCCTTTGCCTCATCAAGAATAAGACGCTTAGCCTCATCCATTGAAATGTGGGAAATCTCTTCTAACTTTTTCTGATATTTCTGCTTATTATCCATAACTCGGAGGTTTTGAACAGGAGATATGAGCCCTAATAACCTAGGCTCGTGAGGGTAATATGTCGATAAAAGTTCTTATCATAAAACCCGATTTGATCTGTTCAAACCTAAATATATTATACCACTTCCAATTGGACAAGAAAAGTCAATTCCTATAAACTGAATACGAAGTATTCATCCTGAACACAGTGAAGGATCTCATTAATATGCATTTTATTAAGAATTTTAGCGAACTTGCGAAGACTCCTGAGAGAAGGATTGTTCTCGAACTTGTTGAGGCTGCACTCGCATCTATCCAGCCAGAGGAGGTTTTCAAAGAAAATATACACCGCCATGAAAATGTTCTGACAATCGATAATAAAGAGTTCGATTTGGATCATTTCGAACGGATTTTTCTTCTTGGATTTGGAAAAGGATCGGCAGGAAATTCGAGACTCCTCGAAAGATTAATTGGCGATCGATTAACCGAGGGCTATGTAATTGATACTGAGGGCGAACAGTTCGACAAAATCGAATTCACAAAAGGCACGCATCCACTTCCATCCGAACAAAACTTTAGGTTTACCCAAAAAGTTTTGGAAAGATTTTCAAGGCTTTCTGAGCGCGATTTGGTTTTGATTGTCGTCTGCGGCGGCGGGTCTGCCATGCTTGTCCATCCACACGCAATAACGCTCGAACAGAAAATCAATGTAGGAAGAGCAATTCTCAAATCGGGGGCAGACATCACGGAGATGAATATAGTCAGAAAACATTTATCGGACGTTAAAGGCGGCGGCTTGGCCCAAATTTTGTATCCTGCGACCGTCGCAACACTAATTTATTCTGATGTTCCGGGAAATGATCTTTCGACCATCGCATCAGGCCCAACTGTTCAAGACAAAACTACTATTCAAGATGCGCTACGTATCATTAAAAAATACGACCTCGAACAAGAATTAAGCCTGTCAAAAGACGCGTTTGTAGAAAACCCTCATGATAAAAAATATTTTGAAAAAGTCCATAATATTATTGTCCTAAGCAATCAAACAGCGCTTTCTGCAATGCAAAAAAGAGCGGCCGAACTTTCTTGGCATGCTAAAATTTTCTCAGATCGTTTTGAATCGGAGGCAAAGCTGGCAGGGAAAAAATTAATATCTGCTGCCCACCACCATTCGATTTTACTCGTTGGTGGTGAAACGACAGTTCATGTTGATAAGAGGGGCGGCAAAGGAGGCCGCAACCAAGAGCTTGTTTTGGCGGCTTTAGAACATGTTGGCCGAGATGTCACGATTTGCTCTTTTGACTCTGATGGCTTCGATAACACGGAAAATGCAGGCGCTATCGGCGACTACAAAACTGTCGAACAGGTCAAGGAACTCGGGATCGAAGCAAATAACTTTCTTGAAACCAACAGCAGCCTTGATTTTTTTGCCCAAACAAGAGATGCTATTATAACCGGAAGGTTACCATCGAACGTATCCGACCTAATGGTGATACTTAGAAAGTAATTATGATAGAAGACATTTTCGATGATAAATTAAAGGATTTGGAACTTAAAGCTGTCAAGGCCCGGGAGCTCGTGATCGAGACACTCCTTGAAGCAGGATCCGGTCATTCTGCAGGGCCTCTTGGAATGGCCGATATTTTTATTGCTTTTTACTTTCATATTTTGCAGCACGATCCAAAAAATCCCGATTGGGCCGGCCGTGATCGGTTGGTTTTATCAAACGGCCACATCTGTCCTATTCGTTATGTTGCGATGGCGATGGCCGGATATTTTCCAATCGAAGAATTAAAAACGCTTAGAAAATTAAACTCGAGACTCCAGGGACATCCTCATAGAACCGCTCTGCCGGGAGTTGAAACAACATCGGGACCGCTTGGTGAAGGAATATCACAATCAATCGGCATGGCTTTGGCAGCAAAACTCGATAAAAAAACCTACCATGTTTATTGTTTGACTTCAGATGGTGAACATCAGGAAGGAAATACTTGGGAGGCTCTTATGTTTGCAGCTAAAAATAAGCTCGACAATCTAACGGTAATTATTGACCGCAACAATATTCAAATCGACGGATTTACGGAAAACGTCATGCCGCTTGAATATTTGAAGTCAAAATACGAGGCTTTTAATTGGTTTGTCCAGGAGGTTGACGGACACAATATTCGCGCATTTACGGCAGCGGTAAACCAGGCGCGCGCGGTTCACCAAAAACCATCTGCGATAATTGCTCATACAATTCCGGGATTCGGCGTTGATTTCATGGAAAATAAATTTGAATGGCACGGCAAGCCGCCGAATGAGGAAGAAGCTAAAAAAGCCCTAGACGAACTGCGAACTCTGCAGGGCAAAATTGAGAAAGGTAGTTAATAGTTAATAGTGAATAGAAAATAGAGATATGTTGAACAACGATTTAAAATTAAATGGGAAAATGTTCGATAAAGATGTGGAAATGGATGCCACTCGTTCGGGTTATGGAAAAGGGCTGGTTGAACTTGGAGATGAGGATCCGAATGTTGTCGTATTGTCGGCCGATTTAACCGAATCGACAAAGGCTGAGGAATTTGCAAAAAAATATCCCGAGCGCTTTTTTGAAGTTGGAGTCGCTGAGCAAAATATGGCTGCAATTGCAGCCGGTCTTGGAGTCTCGGGCAAAACCGCTTTTATCTCTTCCTATGCGGCTTTTTCTCCGGGAAAAAACTGGGAAACGATTCGTACAACCATTATTTATAATGATTCAAACGTTAAAATTGCCGGCCACCATTCCGGAATCATGACAGGCCCCGATGGCGCGACGCATCAGGCAACTGAAGATATTGCGTCGGTTAGGGCTTGGCCGAATATCCAAATTTTTGTTCCCTGCGACGCGGTCGAGGCGAAAAAAGCAACAATTGCGGCAGGAAAAATTAAAGGCCCAGTTTACATACGTTTCAGCCGTGACAAAACTCCAATCATGACAACTGAACAAACGCCGTTCGACGATAAAATAAAAATCTTCTGGAAAAGTG
>JBGOVI010000019.1:0-13830 GCA_041478035.1 Patescibacteria group bacterium | reverse complement strand
TAAACAATATCCTCGTCATGAAGCAAAGGAAGCATGCTGACACCAAAAGTTTTAATAACGGAGGGAAAAGGGGCTTTCATTTTCAAAAACAATTATACCAGAGGACGAAATTAATTGGTTTTCAGCACATCCCCCTGGATAAATTGATCGTATTTTCCGGTTTGGGGATTGAGTTGCCAAACGGTTTTTACCTTAACGGTATCACTTATCGAAAGATCGTCTATCGTTATTGGAACCTGATTTCCATCTACTATCTTTTCTACCGTAATCTTTAAGATAGCCTCTTTACTAAGATAAAAAGGCGTTGATTTATTAATTTCGCGGCTTATGACGATTTTCGTATCGTAAGCCAAATTATTAAATGGAGCAATTCCTCCTTTAGTATCTATCTGAGTTATTTTGCCTTCAAAATTATTTGTAAGAGTTGATCCCACCATGCTTCCGTTTTGAATAGACCTTTGAAGAAGGGGTATAAATTGTGGTGTTGGTGAAGGGACGAGGATTGAGTGGGAACTTGTCTGAACCGCTTTTGGAACAATCTGGCCGTATAAAAGAACTCCGACTTCAATAACTGTGATCGCAAAAAGCGCTATGAAAGATATGACAAGAATTCTATTCAACATATAATACAGTTTATTTTGCCAGACGATTAATGTCAATGTAGCCGCTTCGTTTGAGAAGCATTGAATATTCCAAGGATCTTCGGTATGACATCGGTAATTTTCGGGTTCGAGAGCTTAATATTCTTATTTGACAGCAGAACGCCGGGAACCTCGGTTTGATCAAAGGAATTAAATTGCGCCCCAACCCTCACTCCACCGCTTTTGCCCCCATTTCTTTTGCTTTTTCCCTAAAAAATGATTTTAATTCATCAAGTGTTAGAGATTTTATCATGCGTGGCATACTGTTAAAATCGTCTACTTTTAGAAAATCTGAGGATATTATGAAAGGCTCTAATTTCATTCTGAATTTAATGCGTACGCCTTCTCTCAAATCCCAAAGACTAAACTTTTGTAATAAGAAATATAGATCTACAAAATCTTTTACTTCTGTCCGCTGCGTTACAGTGAGCAACTTATTAACAGCAATATCTGTAAGACTATCAAGCTTAACACCCTCTATAATTCTTGATTCTTCAAGCCGTTTGTAAGGATAATACCCGAAATCTACCTTAAGAGGGTCTTTATTTTTGAATTTAATCATAAAAATGTACACAACCGTGTGGAATTCGGAGGTAAAAGAAAACTTTCGTTGTTTACTTAACGCATTTATAACGGCCAGCACCTCCTGGGTATTAAATTCTTCTTCTGTAAAAAAATCTAAATCCTCCGAATATCGATGCTGAAGATAAAAAGCACTAAGAGCAGTTCCGCCTGTGAGGTAAAACTGTGAGGCAAGGAAATTGTCCTTTCCTATGTCATCCAGAATGATTTTCTGCTCTTTGGTGAGGATTTGTATTTTCCCCATATTAATAACTCCATTAGTCTTCTTCTTATCGGAAATAAATCTAGTTTCTCCCAATATTTTTTGACATCCGCGAGTTTAATTTTTTCTTTCCCGGGACCATAATTTATCATCCGCTCGAGTATTTTTATTCTCCCCTGCTCGGTCTTTTTAAGCTCTCCAATATCATAATCCCAAATATGAACCATATTAAAATTTATTATACTACTTTTGAGGCGAAATTCCCAAAGCTCTATATATCATCGGCATAGCCTGGGTAATTTCTTAGTTGAAAGAAGCTATCCCAGAACTTCACCTGGATCAAAGAGGTGATCTTCGCCCTGCCTGCCGGCAGGCGGGTCCTCAAGCGCCGCATAAAAAGATTCTTTCTTACCAAGGATAAATACCTTTGAGAGCCTGATGAAGATTGAAGTTGAATTGATTAAATGCGGGGGCGAGTTTTTCCGGCCAGCGGATTTCATTTTCTCCGTATCGCCTGCTCTTAAAAAGGAAGTTGTTCGGGAATGGACCGGTCATGTGGGTGGTATAAGGACTAATCATATCCCATACTACTTCCCCTCTGTTCGTCACTTCAAAAATGTGCCCCTTTGGTCCATCAGTAATTAAAGTGTCGCCGTTTTGAAGTCTTTGTGCTCCTCCGACAATCGGAGCAAAAAATTTCAGCTTGTCAATCGGCCCCTGTCCTCCGCTAAACTCCCAGACAACTTTATTTGTTTTAGGGTTAATCTCAACTGCTCTGCTCCCAAAAACAGGGAATGGGTTGGGGACTCGGTCCAAACCGTTATCGAACACTAGTATATTTCCATTCGAAAGCAATGTCGGGTCATGTTGCAAGCTCAATAAACCAGCGGGCGAGCGCCAGATAATCTCTCCGTCGGTTTTTCGAACTATCATCACAGTACTAGTCGAGCGCATACTGAGAAGGTATGCGGGCGTTCCGTCTATTGGATTGTGCTCCATGTATTTAAGCCCATTAGTAACGGTCCACGCATAACGAGGCAGGATCGCGCCAATTACATCTTTTTGCGGGTCCAGATGCTCATAAGAATGCCACGACCAAACAATCTTGCCTTGGTGATTGACTTCGGCGATTTTGTCTGACCAAATCAGCCCATCCTTCATCTCAGTCCCCGCAACTCCTCCTTGTACTTGGCGCGCAATTTCAGGCGGAGTTTTTTCCCACAAAGTTACTGCATAATTTCCGTTTGGCAGCACGTCGATATCATGATGCATTGCTTCATTTTTGTATTCCCATGTAACTTTCGAACTCCAATTCCTCTCTTGAATAATCCCTGTATTTCCTCCCGGAGGAAAAAATTGAGAGTATTTTGGAATTTCCATTACTGACAGAAGCTTTCCATCACTTTCGAGAACTGAATAAAGCGCTTGGTGATTTGTTGTCCACGTGTGCACAGGATTCCCAGCCATATCCAATAAGTAAACTTTGCCAGCCCATTTTGGATCATCTACTAGAAGCCTGTTGTAGGGAGAGATTAAAGTGTAGCCGACGAAAGCTTTTTTTTGATTTAATAATGGAAGCGAGTTAAAACTGCTGTAATGATTGTCTATAGGCTTGTAGATAAAAATATATACAAATAAATAAACGGTACTTAAGGCGCAGAAAATAAAAAGTGGGAGAAGCGGGAAGCTATTTTTTTGGTTTATCACGCATTAATAATAAATTATCATTTTGCTTATTACAATAGTAACTTTTATAAAAGAACGCCTCATAGAGAAACTCCGCGGGATGGGATACTGGTAAATAAGTTGACTTTTTGATCTCCTGCTGATAAATTGGTTGTACATTAACAAAAAAATAAGATGGCAAAAATCCTTATAGTTGAAGACGATAAATCCCTACAGGATGTTTATGCTGAGGTACTTCGTGGCGACGGACATGAGATAGAAACAGCAGATGACGGAGAGGTAGCTCTCAGTAAAATGAACCAGGGGGGATGGGATTTAGTACTTCTTGACATTGTTCTTCCAAAAATTAATGGTATTGATATTATGCAGCAGATGGTAAATAATCCGCCTACAAACCCCAATAAAAGCGTGGTTTTTTTAACGAATATTGATCAGGGAGAGGAACTCAAGAAAGCATTGTCGCTTGGCAACGGATATATCATGAAAAGTCAGATCACACCTGGGGATTTGGTCGGGGAGGTAAACTTATATTTGCCGGCGCTTGAGAAGCCGGGAGCGGAATAGTAAATGAAAATGTAGTACCCTTGTCCTCACCCTCAGACTCTGCCCATATTTTACCTCCGTGCATTTCAATAAGCGATTTTGAAAGGTAAAGCCCAAGACCCGTTCCTTGTCCTTTTTCGCGAGTCAGGTGGGTATCTCCTACCATAATGAATTTTTGAAAAAGCTTTCCTATTTCATCATGGCTCATGCCGCGGCCAGTATCGCGAACGTTCACCTGCATAAATCCATTTCCACTATCTGCAACAGAGATAAATATTGAACCGCCGCGGGGTGTAAATTTTAAAGAATTCCCGATTAAGTTTATAACCACCTGGCTGATTTTCTCAGCGTCCGCGTTAACAACCAGAGCGTCAGACGGCTTATCGTAAGCTATCTTAATTCCAAGTTCATCCCCGCGTGATACCATTTGGGATACCTGTTCTGCGAGTAAACTCCCTAAATCGACCGGCTTTTTCTCAATAGTAATCCTGCCCGATTCAATTCTTGAAATGTTAAGCATATCATTAACTAAGTGGATAAGCCTTTCGGTTGATGCATACGTCGTTTCAAGATATTTTCTTTGTTGCGAAGAAATTTCCCCCGCTTTTCCATTAAGAATTAGCCATACGTAGGACTTAATAACAGTCATAGGTGTCCGCAACTCATGCGATGCCAAAGATACAAACTCATCTTTAAGTTTGTCAAGGTCTTTCAATTTGTTATTTGCAACTCTTAACTGCTCGGTAATATTGTTAAGCGATTCAAACAAAATGGCATTATCAAGAGCTATTCCTACGGCACCTACAAAACTATCAAGCACTGACCATTCCTCTTCCGAAATTTCTTCTTTTGTTTTACTTAAGCTAAAAATCAAAGATCCTAAAACTTTTTCTTTTGCAATTATTGGAAAAACCATACTTGTTTTTATTCCTAATGTTTGTTGGAATTTATCAACCCATTCTTTGCTCAAAGCCGGCTCTAGAACATCCGAAACATTTTGGGTAGTAAACATTTTTCTTTCATTAATTGCCTTAATTGAAAGATTTTCGGCTGCTGAGAAAGGAATTACAATACTATTAAATGGAATTGGCGTTGCCTGCAGGAATTTTCCGGCTGCTTCGGTATTTGAAATTGCGATTCTTCGAAGACCTTTTTTTTCTTGGTCGACAAGTGTTAGGACAATAACTTCATATCCATAATTAACGTATCCAAGCTCTGTAAGAATAATATTTACTACTTCTTTTGTGGCCTGCTCGAAATCCACTATCTCAAGAACTGCCTTCTCAATTCTCCAGATGGATTCAAATACACTTTTAAATCGTTTATTGCTTTCGTTGATCCTTCTTACCTTTTTTCTAAGAATTAAAGTAACACCTACGCCGACTAGAGCGCCTACCAATACAGACAACAATATTGTGAATTCTATTGCGGGCATTAGAATAAGTATAGCAAGAAAATTGGTAAGACAAAATTATTTTGAAATTGGTCCTTGGTGTCTTTGGGCGATTCCTCGAATTGTGGTATTTGAAAGATATCCCGTACCTTCTTGTGCTGCATCCAAAATATCAGCAACGAGTTCCGGTGTTTCTAAAATACCAAGCTCACGAAGCTTAAACTGCACGTTGGAACGGCCACTCATACGGCCTACTTCAATTCTTGGTTTTCTTCCAACCGTCTCAGGGTTAAACGGAAAATATAATAAATAATCCCGGCCCAACTGCTGCTCTTTACCTATAGCAGACGCATGTATACCGGAACCGGATGCGAAGGCGTCATCCCCATACACAGGGGTATTTGCTGGAATAGGATAGTTGAGAACATCTGATGCAAGATGGGCAAAACGGTCAACGTTTACAAGATTTCTATCATTTCTATATCCTTCCTCGTTTAAATTCAGGGTTAATATCAAAAGATCCACATTTCCGGCCCTTTCTCCAATACAAAAAGCTGTCGCATGTACTCGGTCAATACCCTCCTCTGCTGCTATTAAGCAATTAGAAACCCCAAGGTTTTTATCATTGTGTTGATGGAGATCCCATTTGATATCCGGATATTTACTGCCTATTTCCTCAAAACTCCAACGAAGGATATTTCTTGTTGCACGCTCATTCGCAATACCCCGACTGTCAGCAATGCAAATCCTGTCTACTCCAAGATCTGCCGCCATGGTCAATACTTCTGCAAGTTCAGCCGGTGAAGTATCTGTGGCTCGCTCCGGCACAAACATAACAGGTAAATTATGATTCTTAAGAAGCTGAATGTTTAATTTAATCCTCTGCATCATTTCTGCTCTGTCCCATTTTTCAACATCAGACCTGTATGAAGACGCATCCCAAAAAAGATCTGCTTCTAAAGGATACCCGTCAAACTGATGCGAAAGATCTATGATTGGATTAATTGCTTCTTCAACAGGACGAGCCGCAACACCTGCTGCACTTAAAGTTATCTTTAAATTATTGCCTATAACAAGATTTATTAGGTCTGCTACTTCTTTTTTACGGGACTCTTGCGGCCCGGGAAATCCTATATCGGCATGGTTTATAAAAGGAGCAGCATTAAGTAGATAAATCCTTTTACTTTCAGTTGTCGGATGTTGCTCAAGCTGTATACCCTGCAATCCATCCCTTAAAGTTTCATCATCAATTTCTAAATCTGCACGCGGAGTACGAATTGGTGATGGCGAACCTTCATGTTTTGCCCAGTTATAAATACCTTCCACCTCTTGTCTAGCCATTTAGGTATTATAGTATATTTCGTTCCTATTCGAAAGAGTTGATATATTGACCTCATAATCCTATAATTCAACCGATGACAGAACACGTCAACCATTTTGAGCCGGAACCCCACAAAGAAAACAGCATCAATGCTGGGAGGGTTCTTTTTTTGACAAAAAACCAAGATTTATTAAGATATCAACTATCCGTCGGGCAACTGATTGATGTGCCACAGGATATGCTTCTTGATCGCGTATCGACTGATGAAATAATTCCCAATAAACCCTGTCTTGCATGGACAGGCAAAGAGAAAAATCACTTGAGTAACTTTCTTTTTACTGGACTGCGCAATGGGGGAATAAATCCGGGAGAAGTCATGAGCGGTAATTTTCAAACCGTCGTTGCAGGACCGTCTTTTGCCAGAGGATCATCCCGATTCCATGCGCCATTAGCACTTGCTGAAGCCGGAATCCGCATAATAATTGCAGAACCTGAAAGAATTTTTGAAGAGAATGCTATAAATGCCGGAATTTACGTTCTACCACCGGCTCAGGATGCAGCAAGGAAAATATTAGCAGGAGAATACGTCGATGTCTCCGATTTAAAAACTCATCTGTCGCGGGTTTCAAAAGATATCATGACCGCGGGAGGTTTAATTCAGTATTTGACACAACTTACGAAAGGTGAAATTTCATATCCTTCGCGTGATACAACGGGTAGACCGATGACTATGATTGAAAAAATGATTGCTCGCAAAACTCACGTTGACAATGACCGCGTTGGCGTAAGTTTCGTTAAGCCAGGCGATGAGTGCATTGTCCAACCAGACAGCTATTACGGGTATGAACTTCAAACAACGGCTGTTAGAAAAGTATTAACAGATAGATTCGGAGACCGTGTCAAAATCCAACGTCCTGAAAAAGCTTTCTTTTTTAACGATCATACAGCGCTTATACAGTCAAGTGATGCGGCAAAAATTCAACAAAGAGAGCAAAAAGAGTTTGCTGACAGATTTGGAATTAAAAACTTTGAAAATGATGAAAATGGATCTACTGCTATATGCCACACTAAAATGATTCAAGATTATGCACTACCCGGACAAATAGTTTTGGGCAACGATTCTCATACGTGTACCTTAGGAGCAGTAAATACATTTGCAGTAGGAAAAGGTGCGGCCGATTTAGCAGGGGCCCTTGCATGTGATAAAATGGTTGTGAAGACTCCAGAAAGTATTCGTATAAATTTAAGGGGTCAACTTCAAAATGGTGCAACAATGAAAGATTTTATGCTCTATTTCGGTGCCTTCCCTGAATTGAAAGAAGAGTTGGTTGGAAGCGGCCGGGTTTTTGAGTTTGGCGGCGAAGCTCTTGATGAAGTCCCGTTTGATGAACAATTAAAACTTGCCAACATGTCAGTTGAGCTACAAGGTTTTACCGGAATTATTGAGCCCAATCAGCAGATGGTATCTTATTTAAAAAAACACAGAGGGATAACTGATCAAGAAGTAGAAGTGCTTTTTGTAAAAAGTGATGATGATGCGGAATATTTTGCAACGTTTGATATTGACTTATCAATTGTTGAACCAACTGTGGCTACACCTGGCGATACTCAGAATGGAAAGCCGTTATCTGAAGTTCGAGACCAAAATATTGCAATACAAAAAGCTTATATAGGCTCTTGTACACATGGGACGCCAGAAGACCTAAGACAAGCGGCAGAAGTTCTACGTGGAAGAAAAGTTGCTGAAGGTGTAAACCTATATGTGCAAGCAAGTTCTATTGAAAATCTACATGAGGCAACAGAAAAAGGATATATAAAAGACTTAATGGAGGCTGGTGCAGAAGTTTTATTAATAGGATGCGGAGCATGCATGAATGCGGGCCCTGGGTCAACGGAGGAAGGAGAAGTGGGAATTTTTGCAACTAACAGAAACTTTCCTGGAAGGACAGGACCCGGCCAAACATACTTGGCAAATCCTGCAGTTACCGCAGCAAGTGCAGTTCGTGGAATTATCTGTGGACCAGAGGATTTAAATTAAGCCGCGCCTTGCGTGGCTATATGAGACAA
The DNA here is from genome assembly GCA_041478035.1 of Patescibacteria group bacterium. Classification (GTDB taxonomy): domain Bacteria; phylum Patescibacteriota; class Microgenomatia; order Levybacterales; family GWA1-39-11; genus GWA1-39-11. Next base: position 5,395 of record JBGOVI010000019.1, on the reverse strand, counting down.
ATCGCTTCATCTTAGCCATTGCTTGTTCTACTTTTTGCTCTGTTTTGCTATTGTTAAGAGCATCATATGGCGTAAGAGTTGAAGCTTGTTTTACCCCTTCTTGAGCAAGAAGCGGAATTCCAGTTTTTCTAGAAATATATTCCGGCGACAAAGATCCTACCCTTAACACTTCAGGCATGTCCCCAGCAAAAGAAACCATTGCTTGGGACCTACCAATATTAGCATTTTCTGCAATTTCATCAAAAATTACAAATTCTATTCCAAGCTGCCATTCAGGAAGTCTCTCCATTTCAGAATGCAACTTTTCGGCTGTATAAGAAGGCTCCTGTCCGTGAATATTTAATGACCCTCCGCCAAATATTCCATGCTTTGATTGCTTTCTGATACTGTCATAAATTCCTTCGTATCCGAGGTGATTTGGAATCCAAAAACATGCAACGGTTTTATCTCCATTCTCTTCTGTTCTAATCAGGCCTTCATCTACTTTCCCATTTAGCTTTACAGGAAAAACATTATGTTGTGGCCCTGCATAGGATTTCAGCCTATTGCCTGCCCATCTGAAATGACCACGATAATCTTTTTGCATTTTATCCAAGTCTATTATTTTAATTGCGTCTTCCGGATGAATGAAGGCCACGAGATTTTGAACTTTTGGACGCTGTTTTATAGTGCTAAATATCCTGTCATCGACCGGCTTATTTCCCTGCCATTCGGGTGCTTCACGAATAACCCCAATCCCAAAATTACCCATAATATACATTGCGCAGTGTTGCCTTTGGATCAAACGTTGGGCTATTTCATCATGATGCGCAGGATTCCAAATAGAAAATGTATCTATGGTTTTTGCGCCTTCCTGTGGGTGAACAAAATTCCACGCGCCTCGGTCCCACTGAACAGAAACTCCTTCAAAGCTCACAGTTCTCCCCTTATATTCAGGAATGTTAGGGTTTAATGTTTCTAAAAGCACTGTCATATACTAATTGATAAATCAATATTATCATGTATAATCCTATAATACTACCATGAGCGAATATTTGCAAACATATCGGGCTGATAAGTCGCAGAAAATACTTTCAAATGTATTGAGGAGTGTTACTGCGGCAACAGTTTTAACCGTAAGTACCTTTTTGCCATTTGATGGTGGCAATGTGCGCGCTCAAAACATAGAAAGCGTACCTTTCGAGCCTACCTTAACTTCGCAAACTGGCGATCAAAGTCAGAAATTAGCAGACCTCCTGAACAATCGTGATGCCAGACTTGTACTTGCAGCGACACTTGGACTTTCACTTGCTGCATTAACTACTTCATATTTGCTGGGAAATAAATACGATGATAAAAAAGCAAGAATGCTTAGGATGGCAGGACCTGCTTTTTCAGCACTAACAAGCTCTTCTCTACTTGTTGACTCTTTTAATCAAATTCCATCAGACGTACCTGCTTCATTAATTGTAGGGACTTCTCTTCTGTTTGCAGCACAAACAATTATAAACACTTTCGAGAGTGAGGCAGATATAAAAACACGGTCTTCGGCAATGGCTGCCGCTGGCTTTATGATCTCAGTTGGACTAGCTTCTTTTGTAGCATTATCGGATAAGATTTAGACAAGTTGACATCTCCAATTATTAAGCATATGCTAATCAAAAGGAGGTGAATTAAATGGAATTAGTTTATGGTTTTATTGCTGGAGCATTTTTAACCAACGGTTTACCCCACTTAGTTTCAGGTGTCAGAGGAGACAAGCACATGACTCCACTAGCTAAAGATTCGAGCGCGCTTACTAATGTGGTATGGGCATATGTCAACTTTGTTATTGGGGGTTGGATTTTTAACATGTCCGGAGGAAATTTAAGTACAATTTTTTCTTTCGATACATATTCAATCGCTTTTTGGGCTGGATCGTTTGTAATGGCGGCATCATGCGCCTGGCTTTTTTCAAATCCAAACGCTGGTTTTCCTTGGTTCAAGAAATAATTTTTTAGAACCATCCCTTTTTGCCTTCTTTTTCAAACTCTTCAAGGGAGTTATTTCTGTTTTTTTGAGGATTGGGATGTGGATATATAGTGGTCTCCGCGATTCTTTGAAATAATGCCGAAATAACAGGAAATAACGCGGGGATGACTCTATTAGATCAGTTTGTCTGGAAGCTAAACCGTCTTACTTCGGTCTTGTACTCATGCTAAAATGGGAACACGATGTTTTTAAAATTGCTCAGAGAGAAAATTCGCGATTTGCGCGAAGCTGTAATCATCTCAAGAAGACTCGTTTCTCTCCTTTGGGGTTATGATAAGAAATTGTTTATTGCTCATGCTTTAGCAATCAGCCTTCCCGCGATCATCCCCTTCATCAACGCCTATATTTACAAACTGATTATCGATCTTATAGTCACGAGCATCAATCATCCATTCAACTACCAAAGCCTCTATGTATTGCTGGGCATGCGCTTTGCAAGCCTGCTTCTTCAATATTTTGCGACTTCAGTGCAGGGATTTACCGAACTTCTCATATGGTCACGTATGCCCATATATATCTATCAACTGGTCTTGGGAAAACTTGCAACCTTAGACGTTGAGTATTTTGAAAACAGTAGATTTCGCGACAGTCTTCAGCGAGTTAAAGAAGGTTATGCTTACATGCCTCTTAATATGTTTTCAAATGTCTTCTACACCTTCCAAAGCCTTTTACAATTAACAATAGCGTTTTTTGCTCTTGCGACTCTTAATATAACTCTTGCTTTTGGAATTATAGCAGCCGCCCTACCCGGTTTTCTTAACCAACTTTACTTTTCAAAAACTCTATGGGGTGTGTGGGCTGAAAATTCGCCGTATAGAAAAAAATTCTGGTATTTATCAGAGCTTATTCAGGATAGACAGGGGATAAAAGAGATGAAAATTTTTGGGACGGCCGGGCGCTTTCTTTCTGAAATTACCACAATTCAGAAAAAATTGGCAACTGAGAACTTTCGGGTCGGGAAAATACGCCTTAGAAATTCTTTTATTTTGAACTTTTTTGGGACGCTCATTTACATTTTCATTGAGGGTTTTATTGCACTTCTCACAATTTCAGGCAAGATCACCCTTGGAAGCCTTTCTTATTTCTCGTTCGTGATCCTGAATTTTGAAAATGGCGTTTCAGGATTTTTTAGTAATTTGAGCAGGATTTTCGACCAGAGTCTTTATGTCAAAGATATATTTGCAGTACTTGACATGCCCGCGAAAATTACGACTGCCCCACGTCCTGTTAAAATTGCGGTAGATAAACCTCCGAAGATTGAGTTTAGAAACGTGACGTTTGCGTATCCCTCTCCGGGGCAGAGCCCCTCCGGGGCGGCGCCAGAAACAAAAGAAACAAAAATCAAGGTCCTAAAAAATTTCTCGCTTGTGATTGAACCCGGAGAAAAAGTTGCGTTTGTCGGCGAGAACGGCGCCGGAAAAACGACAATAGTAAAACTTTTGGCGCGCTTCTATGATGTGAGCGAAGGCGAAATATTAATAAATGGGCACAACATAAAAAATATTGACCTTGAAAGTTGGTACAAATGCTTGGGAGTTATTTTCCAGGATTTTATAAAGTACGAATACACACTCGGCGAGAATATTCATTTCGGGAAGATTTACGAACCGTTCAGTCAGGGGAAAATTGAAACCGCCGCGAGCATGGCGGGAGTTGATAGTATTGCCCGAACACTTGAGAAAGGTTACGACCAAATGCTCGGTTTAACTTTTGAAGGTGGTATCGAACTTTCTCTTGGACAATGGCAAAAAGTGGCTCTTGCGCGGGCTTTTCTGAGGGACGCGCCCGTATTGGTTCTTGACGAACCAACCGCATCGATTGACGCAAAGAGCGAAAAGGAGATTTTTGATAAGGTCGAGCGTCTTGGCCGTGATAAAACTGTGATAATAATTTCGCACAGGTTTTCAACCGTCAGAAACGCGGATAAAATTTACGTAATCAAGGGTGGGCGGATTGTTGAGGATGGAAGCCACAAAAAATTGCTTGCCGAGCGCGGAATCTATGCAAAACTCTTCAATATCCAGGCCGAAGGATACAAATAAGTGTGCTATACTACCGCTGTGGAAAATCAAAAGCTCGCCTCAAGGCTAAGTAAAATCTGGCTGCCTCCCGACTTCTCGTCTTTTTTTAAGAAATACGCAAACAGACCGCCTCTTAAAATCCGTGCGGGACAAACATTTCTTTATGAAGGAGATGAGCCTGAGAAAATATATTTTATAAAGCGAGGTTTTGTAAAACTATATCGAATGTCGCCTGAAGGAAGAAGCACAATTATTTATCTCTACGGGCCGGGAAGTATGCTTGGGCTTCGAGCTTTGACCTCATCCGATAAAAAACTGAGGCATACGGCGCAAGCTTTGACGGACGCAGAGATTGTAACCATTCGGGAAAATGAATATTTGAAAATTCTTGAAGAAAATCCTGAATACATAATAGATCTCCTGCACGTGGTTATAAGTAGATTGAATTATACCGAGCGAAAACTTGAAGGCTTTATCCTGGCCGATGCGACAGCTCGCGTTGCAAGTTTTCTCTCTGATCTTACTTTTCGCTTCGGATTAAAGAATCCGCTAGCTGGCGGAGGGAAAATCGAACTTCCATTGCCTCTTACTCATCAAAGCATTGCAGAATTTGTTGGCGCATTTCGCGAAACCGTAACAGTTGCCGTAAACCGCCTCAAAAAGGAAGGCGTTTTGACAGACGAGAGGGGAAAGATAACGATTGTGAACTTAAGGAAACTCAAAGAGCAGGCGCTTATGTAACCGTCCTTACATTTATTCTGTAATATTACCTACTGATTTTAATTTTCTCCCTTGTTTTAATCAAACTTACTATGGAAAACAATAGCCTACTTGAATGGCCGGATATAAATTTTGAAGAATTAAAAGATTATTACGTTGAAAATAAACCGGCAAGAATCATGTATAGAGGTGTACTCGCAGTACTTTTAATACCCGAGATTGTGATCCGGGCTTTTTACGAAATCCTCCGTTTTAAGATGTAATTCACACTCTAGCAATTGGGGCCCCGATTTTAATCGGGGTTGAAGGAAGGAATTTCCTGGCGATGACCTATTGTCCCAGGGATAAACCCCAGTATCGTGAGCGCTGAGCCGTTTTACTTCTGAGTTCGGAAAGGGATCAGGTAGTTCCAACTCGCACTAATCACCAAGAAATTTCTTCCTTCAAATATATATAATTGTTATTTATTTACTAACTAAGCGTGGGTTTCCTAAAACCTACGCTAAACGAGCTATTAGTATAGCTAAGCTGAAACGATTACTCGCCTTACACTTGCTACCTATCAACCTCCTGGTTTCGAAGGGCTCTTAGAGATCTTATCTTGAGGTGGGCTTCCCACTTAGATGCTTTCAGCGGTTATCCCG
>JBGOVI010000009.1:0-19097 GCA_041478035.1 Patescibacteria group bacterium | reverse complement strand
GTCAGTTGTTTCTCTAACTCGCTTGCTTTCTCAAATCCCGGATCGAGTTCCAAGGCTTTGTCCAAATACCCCACAGCTGCTTGGTTATCCCTAAGTTCAGTGGCATAAATTGCTGCTTGATAATACGCATCCGGTGAATTTTTTTGTTTTTCTGCGACTTCCTGCCAATAGGCAAAGTTATCCCGCGCTTTGAGCCACTCCGCTCTACCGTTAGAATAGTCAATGAATGAAACCGCCGCATATAAAGCGAGTATAAATAATGAAATCGACAAAAACACAAACGAATACCCTTCAGTCAGCTCTTTAATATTGCGACTTTTTAAAGCCTTTTTAAGGTCTTGCGGAAATGCTTCGGTAATTCTGCGGTAAAAAGGTTTAGTCATGTTTTGGCCACGAAGAAATCATTATCGAATCACATTCGCCTGTAATTTTTTGATAAAGCTCCTCAGTTATGAACGGCATGAAAGGATGAAGCAATTTCAAGAGTATTATGTATAAAGTAGTAAGTATTAAGTATGAATCTTCATCGATTCGACTTTTTACATCCTCTATGTAAAAATCTGCGAAGCCGTGCCATATGTTCTCATAAAGGTTTTCAGCAGCTAAATTGAATTGGTATTTATCGATATAATCACTTATCTGCCCTACCCATTTTTCCACTTTCTCGATCCAGATTTTATCATTCCCGTGTTTTGCTATCTTCTTCAAGTCTTCAATACTTAATACCTGATACTTAATACCTGATACTTTATTCATCTCAATGAATCTCCCAATGTTCCAGAGCTTATTCGAGAATTTCCTCATCGCCTCAAGTTTTGAATAGGAAAGCGCCTGATCATTTCCCAAAGCATTTCCATAAACCAGCGCAAAACGGACGGCGTCTGCTCCGTATTGATCAACGAGTTCCATGGGATTTATTACATTCCCGCGCGACTTACTCATTTTCTTGCCATACGGATCGTTAACGAGTCCGTGCAATACAACGTTATCAAAAGGTTGTTTCCCGGTTACATAAAGTCCTACCATTATCATCCTTGCAACCCACCAGCGTAAAATGTCGTACCCTGTTTCCATGACAGTCGTCGGATAGAATCTTTCAAAATCGCTTATAGTCGACCGTCTACTGTCTACAGCTGTAGGCTGTAGTCTGTAGTCTGTAGTCATCAAAGTGGCGAAGGGCCATTGAGATGAGGAGAACCAAGTGTCAAAAGTATCACTGTCCTGAACCAGGTCTTTAGACTTACACTTCGAGCAATTTTCGGGGGTGGGGCCCTCAGTCACTGTCCAGTTCGCACATTTTTCGCACATCCAAGCCGGAATTCTGATACCCCAAACGACCTGTCGCGAAATGTTCCAATCGCGGATATTTTCCAAAAACTGGAAGTATAACTTTTCAAAAGTCTTCGGGTGGATTTTAATTTTGCCAGTTCGAACCGCATCTATTGCCTCCTTTGCCAACGGCTCCATCTTTACAAACCACTGTTCCATGGGAAGCGGCTCAATTACATTTTTGCATTTGTAACAAAGCGCGATTCGATGAATATAATTTTCATCAATCTTTTCGATGAGATCTTTTTTCTGCATCTCTTCAACAACTGCTTTCCTTGCTTGTTTGACATAAAGACCGGCAAACTTTCCGGCGTGTTCATTCATTTTCCCATCAAACCCAATTACTTGTTTCATCGGTAAATCGTGTCGCTTACCAACTTCAAAATCATTAAAATCATGAGCCGGGGTTATTTTTACAACTCCTGTTCCAAAAGTTGGATCTACATATTCATCCGCTATTACTTTTATTCTGGCTTTTGCCAAAACGGTTTCTATTTCTATTTCTTCTCCGACGTACTTTTTGTATCGCGCATCATCGGGATTAACAGCAAGAGCTGTATCGCCAAATTTTGTTTCAGGACGCGTGGTCGCAAGAGTCAGAGGGCCGTATTTAATATAGTAGAGTGGGTCTTTTCTTTCTTCATATATTACCTCTAGATCTGAAAATGAAGTACCATCAAACGTACAATAATTAACCAAGCGTTCCGCGCGGTAGGCAAGTTGGTCGTCATACATTTTTTTGAAAGTTTTATAAACAATTGCAATAATGTCAGGGTCAAGCGTGAATTTCATTCGGGACCAATCAAGGGAGAAGCCGAGCTTCCTAAGTTGTCCTTCCATTCCTCCGCGGTTTTTTTGGACGAATTCCCAAATCATCTGATATAAAGTTTCGCGGTTGTAATCGAATCGGGACTTTCCTTCACTCTGCAGCTGTTTTTCGAAAACGAACTGAGTTTCAAATCCCGCGTGGTCTGCTCCCGGGAGCCAAAGAGCGGCATCGCCGAGCATGCGATGGTAACGGATTAGAATATCCTCAATTACATACATTGCGTGGCCAAAGTGGAGCGGAGCATTGGCATTCGGCGGCGGAAGAATTATAGAGTAGAGCGCCCCGTCAGGATTGACTTCGGGCTTAAAATATCCCTTCTCTTCCCACCTTCCATAAATTTTATCCTCAATTTTCTTATGATCGTAAACTTTATCCATAGGCGCCATTCTAGCATACCACAAATCTAGGTTCAAACGAGTAGGCATTCACCCTGTTAAATTGCGGAGCACTATTTAACAGGGTATAATATGTTAATGGACGGAAGTGAAAAATCGAATCCTGAAGTTATTGAGGGTGAGGAGGTTCGCCGTGATTATTCATCCAAGCCGCACGAAACCTTAAGCAAAGCGTCCGACTATTTAATCCGCGCATTTGAAGACAACGGCCGCCGCAACCGGGAGCAGGGTATGGCAGTAAATAATCTTGCCTCAGAACTCGCTACCTGGTACGAAAAACTAAGAACAGCAATTGAGAATCGCGATGAAGAAGTAATTTTGCGTGCCGCGATCGAACGCATTTTAAGACGCCGCCTTCTTCTTGGAGGAAACGGTGAAACAGTCGGCCCATCTCTTGTCCGTGAACTCGTTTGGGCCAGATATTTTCCTGACGAATCAATCGGCGATGACAAAATAGAAGAGATAAAAAACACTATTGATCTTTATCTTGATCTTAGAAATTTAATTCCAAAACATAATAAAGTCCGCGAGTCAGAACTCAACGAATGGATTTATCATTTAATGGCGTCTGACATTGAAGACAGACTTAATCCCACAGTCAAAAAAGAGGCGATGATTTCCTATATTTTCCACAACATCAAAAAAATGATTGCGATCAAGGATGACACAGAGGAAGTCCGCGATATTCAAGTCTTTATTGCAATTAGAAAAGCCTACGCCAAAGAAGACCTGCCATTTCTTCGCTACGCCCTCTTCAATCAATATTTTGGCAGGTTGTCTGATAAAACACTTGCGGATGCGGCTCAAAGATTTTCAGAGGGCAAGAAAATGATCGATGAACAACTCAACTATTCCGGCCGTTTTAAAATCTTTGAATTTGTAAAGAGACAAACTCCTCCGTTTTTAATACTTGAGGACATAATGAAAAATTATAACGGGCGTTTCCGAGAGCTAATTTCAAACGATGAAGATGCGACAAAAGTTATTACAGAAACATGTAATGCACGCTATGCCAATATTTCAGGCAAAGTAAGACGGGCAATAATCCGCTCTATTATTTTCATTTTGCTATCAAAAGTTTTTTTAGCACTAACAATTGAAGGTACGTATGATAAATATGTTTACGGACACATTGTCTGGCCAATTATTGCTCTTAATATTGCAATCCCCGTCTCCATGATGATTCTTGTTTCCTTCTTTATAAAAGCACCCGGAAAAGACAACACAGAAAGGATAATTGTAAGAATTAAATCTCTATTATTTGATGACGAGCCGCAGCTCGGAAGAGATCTTGCTTTCAATCATATGCCAAAAGCAAAGACTATACTTGATACTATCTTCACAACAGTGTGGATTGGGACTTATCTTTTAAGTTTTGGGGTAGTAATTTATATTCTTTCACGTTTCCACTTTAATATCGTGAGTCAAGCCTTTTTCCTTTTCTTTTTTGCAATCGTCTCTTTTCTGTCGTACAGAATCAATCAGGCGGCCAATCTTTATACGGTAAAAGATAAACCCCGCTTCATTACATTTTTTGTAGACTTTTTCTTTATGCCGATTGCAAGAGTAGGGCGATATCTGGCAGAAGGGGTACGCTCTATAAATATTTTTATCTTTATTCTTGACATGTTAATTGAAATGCCGCTCAAAGGTCTCATTGCATTCTTCGAACAATGGTTCTCCTTCCTGCACAGTAAGCGCGAAGACCTCGCGTAGCTAATAGACATCCGTGTTACTTTAATGATCTGTGAAAAATAGTTGAAACCCCATTAGAAATAAATTTCTAACGGGGCAAGTGAAACAAGAATGAACGAAAACCGAATACTTAAAATATACACAGACGGGGGGGCGCGTGGAAACCCGGGACCCGCCGCATATGGATTTGTAATTTTTGACGAACATGGTTCGAAAATCTATGAAGAAGGAAAACCAATTGGAATAAATACGAACAATGTCGCGGAATATTCAGCAGTAATCGCCGCATTAAAATATTTATCCGAACAAAAGTCAGTTGTCAGTGGTCAGTTGTCAGTTGTTAATTTCTTTATGGATTCTAAATTAGTAACCGAGCAACTTTCAGGACGCTGGAAAATTAAAAATGAAACTTTAAGAAGTTCGTATTTTACAATTCGCGATTTGGAACAAAAAATCGGAGCAAAAATTTCCTATACTCATGTTTTCCGTGAGCAAAATAAAGAAGCCGACCGATTAGTCAATGCTACCCTCGACAAAATAATATAAGTGGCTATACCGTTGATGGAGCTCTCGAAGAAAGTCTGTTTCCAACTAAGTTTTGCGCGATCGCAATTAATGCCTTAGCATTTTTAAAATCCTCTACTATTCCTGCTTTATTAGTTTTTAATTCCTCAACAAAGGCAAAAGCCTTCCTTGACGCGTCCCTGAAACTTGTATGCGTAGGGGCAAAGATACTCACGAATGAACCATTTGCGAAAAGCGCTTTTCGAGTCCCCGTATAATCATCTACAGTTACTTCAATACCCGTGGCTGGATTATAAATTTGAACAAAATTAAAATCCCTTGTGTGTGTTACTACTTTCAATCTACCTTCGGGGTTATTCTCCAATATAACATCTTTAAGTCGATCATCTAATTCTTTACCTAGATCCTTTCTTGTAACCCCATCTACATCAAAATGAGTTTCATCTTGAGGTAATTCCCACTCGGCAAACCTTAATCTCAACAACTGCCCTACACTTGTTCTTGCAAGTTGATCAACCCTCCGTAGGTCTTCATCTAATTGCTCACGGCCTAGTTGCTCGCTTTCCACTGTTCTATTTGCCACGGGCAAATAATAACAAAAGGTTTATTTAAAGTCAAACTTGTGGACAAAACTTAAGCTTTCTTCTAAACTAAGACAATGCCCAAATTCTCTATTGAAACAAGCGAACGTGAAAAACCTTTGCTTCTTCTCGTTGGAGAAAAAAATCCATTAATTCCTCTCCTTGCAAAAGAGTATAGTCGAGATTTTAAAGTTGCGCATATAACTAACAGCCCAAAAAACCCTAACCTCCCAAACGACGTTTACCTAATCAGGCCCGACACCGCACCTCTTATTAAAAATCTTGAAGAAAAAATAGAGTATGCCATAGTTTTTTTAGAAGATGATTCAATTAGAAAATACATCGAACCCGTTCTTGAAAAGCTCGCAATTGATGAAGCGAAAACCGCAATCATTCTAAATGTCGAATCGCAAGATAAATTTTTCGACGTAGTTCTCGCTGCCAAAAATAATCTTTCTTTTTACTTCTTTTTTGTAGGTGACATATATTCTGAGGCTCCAAACTTTAATAATGCTTCTGAGACAAAAAATCTAATCGATGTGACACTCAGAACAAAAAACATAACTTTTTCGGGCAATGACTTAAAGCCTATATTCCCAATTTATTACAAAGACGCTATTATGGGAATTAATCACATACTTCTTGGAGATCTAAAAAAACAAAAATTTTACTATTTATTCTACGCTCATCCTCAAACGTATGTCTCGGCCATTCACATCCTTGAAAGAATAGAGCCGGAACTCAGAATAAATTACAAAGACCAGGGCAGAGCTGAAAGGTTTGGACAGGACGCTCCAGAGCTTGAAAGTTTGATCCAATCAAAAATTGTTGTAACGCCTGAATATTTAGACAGGTATCTAGCTGGTTTTGAAAGAAGTATAGCAAGCTTTCAAGACAGAGAACAAATTCCGGAAGATCGACCAAAAATTATTCATGTTCCTAAAAAGGTTTTTAAAGCTCAAAAAACAAAAATAAATTTTGTATCGCAAGCTACCATCATATCCGTCTTATTTTTTTTAATTATAAATTTTATCTTAGGAGCCTCATCTATTTTTCTTTTTAAGAATTCTGTTTCAGATTTGAAAAAAGGAGAATACCAAAATGCAGCAAGTCAAATTAATATTGCGAAAACCTTTCTTGATTTTGTTGCACCCGTTGCAACACTCATTGTACGTGCGCCAATTCTAATAGGCTTTACCGATGCTGAAAAAAGTTATTCGACACTCATGCAGGCCGTAAACCTTGTATATATTGCATCGTCTGACGTAAGCGAGATTGGAAATATCACGAATGGAATTGCCCGCGCATCTTTTGATGAAAAGCTGAGCGATGTTTTTTTTCTTTATTTCCAGGGCGTAAAGCTCGCAATCGAAACCAAGAATGAAACCGCTTCCGCAATTCTTACTCCTGACTTGCCAAAAATGCTGTCTTTGGGATCTGTTGCAGTCCAAATATTTGGATACAATAAAGAAAAACATTATCTACTTCTTTTTGAGAATAACGGTGAGCTTCGCCCCACCGGTGGATTTATTGGGTCAGTCGGAAATCTTTATGTAAAAAATGGAAAAATCGTAAAGCTTGAATTACAAGATGTATATGAATATGACGGACAGCTCAAGGCGCACGTTGAGCCCTACTACATAATCCGCCGATACTTACAGCCGCATTTGTACCTTCGTGATAGCAATTTTGATCCGGATTTTCAGAAGTCCGCGCCAACATCGGCTCTTATATATAATCTTGAAACAGGCCAAAAAGTGGACGGCGTTATTGCTCTTAATTTTGAAGCGGTCAAGCAAATTATTGCAGAGGTTGGCCCTATCAAACTTTCTTCTTACAATCAAACGCTTAACGAACACACTATTTTTGACTTTCTTGAAAAAACTATTGACAACAATTTCTTTCCGGGTTCTACGCAAAAAAAGGACGTTTTGCAGGCTCTTTTTAACCAACTGATATTGAAACTCGAGGATAGAAATTCGGCAATAAAAATTGCAAAACTTATTCCAAGACTTGCGGATGAAAAACAAATACTGTTTGCTTTTAGCGAAAATTCTATCCAAAGCATTTTTAACGCAATCGGTTTTGGAGGAGAGTATCGCGATTTGCGCAAGAGCGGTGGTTCGGTAAATGATTTTCTCGCAATTAATGAAGCGAACATTGGGATTAACAAAGCAAACATACAAGTCAAAAGGTCAACGGATTATGAGCCTGCACTCGCTGGTCAGAAAATCTCTTCGCATATAATCCACAAAATAAATAATGGGAGCGATAAAGAATACAAATCGTATGTCAGATTTTTTGTTCCGAAAGGGAGTAATTTGACTTCCATAACAATTGACGGTATCAAACAAAAATTAGTTCCTGCTGTGACTGATTATAAAGTTTACGAGAAAAAGAACTTTAAGCCGCCCGATGGACTTGAGGTTGATACAAGTGTTGAAAACGATCTTCAGGTTTTTGGGTTTATTGTAACCGTGTTGCCAAAATCAAATCAAGTAATAGAGGTTGAATACGCAAATGGAATTAGTCTTCCAACTGATTCGACAGTAAACTATTCTCTGCTTTTAATAAAACAGCCCGGAACGCTTACCTTTCCGTTTACATTGAAATTAAACTACGGAAAAGGATTTACGCCGAAGGTTGTCGAAAACGCTGAGCTTGACGAAGGAAATATCGTAATCAATGACGACGTCTCAACCGACCGCGAATTCAAGATCGAGCTCACACGACGCTAGCCCCGACATTTCTGTTTTGGTATAATTCCCAGCTAGAACTAAATGAGCAGTCAAATTGAATCAAAAAAAATCATTTCAAGAAGACAAGCGCTTGCCTGGATGGGAATGAGAACACTTGAAACGGGAATTTTGGGTACGGTGATGCTGCACGGTGGAAAAGATAGGACTAAGTCACAGAGGCAAGCAAACGAAGAAGAGGCAGCCGCAGCTTTGAATCCAACGATAAATATCGAGGTGGGAGAAGATGAAAATGGACGGGATGTATTAATTGAGCCGCGAATTGAAAATGAAAAAAAACCTTTAGAAGTTAGATATTTTGCAGGGGAGATAGCCTACACAGCTTTCGAGATCACCGATGCTGAAAGTGAAGCGAGTCTTATAAAAAATATGGCCGTCGGCGCATTGGCAAACAACGTAGGAATCGCCTATTTATTGAAAAATAGTTCTTACTTATTAAATATGGGGGCAGGCGCCGTAACCGCAGCTACAGCCAGGACTGTAGATATAATTTCCACAGCAGTCTATGCCAAACATACAAGTGACACCAGGTTTACAGAGTATGGAATTAACAATTATACATTTGAAACTAGTGAGCAGCTTTCTGTTCACCCTTCAAGTAATGAAGTGCTAAGTAAAGGCCTAAGAGGATTACCCGTTGTGGGATTAATAGGTTTCTTTGTCCCATTTGTCGGTAGGGGATATGCAGGAGCATCTCCATTTATTGCTATGCACAACCTTAGAGCTGCTCATGCTATTGGAAAGAGCTTTGAAATTGGCGATAAGGTAAAAAGTTTAATAAGTGAGGGGAAGGACCAGAACTATATTAGGGACTTTTTGTACGACTTATCACCGTCAACTAAGAGTAATTCAATTGATCCTGGAAAAAGAGAGCTTCCGAGCATTAATGAGCCTTAAAATAAGTTCGTATCCTCAAAAAAATACGCTCTACGGCCAATTAGCAGTAGTCCGTAGTCGGTAAACCATAAGCTAGTCCGTAAATTCCTGGACAAACATCTTTCCATAAATTCCCGCATCTAAAACTCCTATCCCCGCCCTTCTAAAATTAGGAGATAAAATATTTTCCCTGTGTCCTGGGCTTTTCATCAGCCCATCCATTGCAATTTCAACGTCTGGCGCAAACGCAAGATTCTCGCCCGCGTATTGGTATGAAATATTGCCCTGTGCCATTCTGTCAAAAGGAGATAATCCCTCGGGCGTGTAGTGAGAAAAATATCCCCGTTCAAGCATATCTTTTGCGTGAGCACGTGCAACCTGAGTTAAAGCCTCATCAAAGGCGAGTCCCGCAAGTCCTTGTTTTGTTCGTTCTTCATTAACTTTGCCGAGCATTTGTTTCTCAGAAGCAACATCGATTTCGGAAGCATTTGTTTTAAAGTTAAGCGAAACGCTTCCACTTGAAGATGGTTCAATAGTTAAAAAGTTTATCGTTTCTTCAATCGCGCCGCCAAAAATTTTCCTGACCTCGCGGTCAACACTTTGAGTCCTTTGAGATAGAAACCGCCCCGTGACAGAATTTCTTATTGAATCTTTAATAATGCCTGAAGTTGGAAAAGAGAGCAGGAGCGAAACTATAAAAGATGAGATAAAGAAAAAAGAAAGCGAACCCGCGATTGCGCCGCCCGCCATATCTATATTTTTTGGGAAATCGAGTTTTATATAACGCCTCCGAATTATTGACAGCAAGAAGGAAACCAGAAAAAAACTTAGCGCCGCACTTGCTAGGTATGCGGCAGCATCAGCTATTCCTTTTGTTAAGGAAAGGCTGCGCACAAGAAATTGCGAAACTGAAGGGTACAAAACAAGCCCAATGAAAAAAGACGCAACTGTCGCACCAAGACTAACAACTGATGGAATAATCCCAAAGGATACGTCCTCAAGAATATAAAATAGGAAAGTCGTAAATATCACATAGTCAAAGACGTTAAATGGGAGGCCTGAAAAAAGGTTTTTTATGAAGTCAACATATGCCTGTAACACGATCTTTATATGATACCACGAATTTGAACAGCGAAGTAGGCAGTGATATAATTTATTCTTAATTGAAAAAAATCCTTTTTGTCAAACAAGTCAAAGAAGCAAGGCGTAGAATTAGTAAATTAAAAATATCTTTTTTTGTTTTGCTTGTGGCGCTTATTGCCGGGTTTATAGCCTCATATTTTTTTATACTCCGCGACATTCCATCAACTGCAACAATAGGCACGGCAAATTATCCCCAGTCGACAAATATTTACGATCGCCGCGGAAAGCTTCTTTACTCTTTCTTTACAAAGCGAAATCAAACTTTTGTCCCGTTTGATAAATTTCCCGTGACGCTTCGCGAGGCAACGATCGCAATTGAAGATCGCGATTTTTACAAACACGGTGCAATCGACATTAAGGGAATCTCACGTGCATTTGTTTCAACATTATTTAAAAAACAAGTACAGGGCGGCTCAACTATTACCCAGCAGCTTGTAAAAGCTACTATTTTGACTCCCGAGCAAACAGTAACGCGCAAGATTCGCGAAATAATTCTCTCTTTTTTAGTTGAATCGATTTACAGTAAAGACAAGATTCTTGAAATGTACCTCAATCAGGTTTCGTACGGCGGCACGGCGTGGGGCGCGCAAGCCGCGTCTTATGTTTATTTTGACAAGCCGGTTGATAAGCTTAATTTGGCAGAATCGGCTTTTTTGGCGGGTCTTCCTCAAGCCCCGAGTATTTATTCTCCTTTTGGATCTCGTCCCGAACTTGGGAAGGCTCGGCAAACTGAAGTTTTAAAATCAATGCGCGATCAAGGGTATATAACTGCCCAACAAGAAAAAGATGCAAAAGACGTGAAGCTTAAATTTTCAAAGATTCAAAACAAGATTCTTGCGCCCCATTTTGTTTTTTATATTAAGGAGCTCCTCGCGCAAAAATACGGTCAGCGTTTTGTCGAACAAGGCGGTTTAAACGTTACGACAACGCTCGATCTTGATTTGCAAGGATACGCGGAGGCTTCAGTTTCGGGCGAATTAGACGATCTTCACAACTCAACGGTTACAAACGGAGCTGCGCTTATCACAAAACCCGCGACAGGTGAAATTTTGGCTATGGTTGGAAGCCGAAACTACTTTGACGACACACACGATGGAAATGTCAACGTCACTATCTCAAAAAGGCAGCCCGGATCATCCATTAAACCCATAAACTATGCTACCGGTTTATCAAAAGGTTATACGGCTGCTACTCCTTTTGTTGATCAGAAGGTCTGTTTTGCAAATGTTGCCGGGCAACCGCCATATTGTCCTGTAAATTATGACGGGAAATTTCACGGAGTACAACAAATGCGCTTTGCGCTCGCCAACTCTTTTAATATCCCGGCCGTTAAGATGCTCAAGCTCAACGGAGTAACAGACATGATCGCAACGGCATCGGCAATGGGAATTACAACTTTTGATTCGCCCGACCGCTATGGACTTTCGCTAACATTGGGTGGAGGAGAAGTCTATATGACGGACATGGCAGAGGCCTTTGGTGTTTTTGCAAATGGAGGGTACAAAATTCCGCTTACTGCGATACTTCGCGTAACAAACAGCCGCGGAAAAGTTCTTGAGCAATACAAACCTCCCCAAAGCCCAATATTCGGCAAAAGGGTTCTCGATCCGGGTGTTGCTTTTATAATATCTGAAATCTTGCGCGATAATGGCGCTCGTGGACAGGCATTTGGGACAAATTCGGTGCTTCGTGTAGGAAACTTTCCTGTATCGGTTAAAACAGGGACAACAAATGACTATCGCGACAACTGGACAATAGGATATACGCCTTCCTATCTTGTTGAGACTTGGGTCGGCAATAATGATAATAAGCCGATGTCAGGGATTGTTTCGGGAGTAACGGGTGCGGCACCTATCTGGCATGATATTATGGCGCACATGCTAGAGGGAACAAAGCCCGAACCGCCATCAAGACCGGATGATATTGTCGGGAAAATTGTCTGCTCAACTTCAGGACTCCTTCCGGGAGATTGCCCAACAAGGTTTGAATATTTCATAAAAGGAACGGAACCCAAGAAGTTTGATCCCGGAAAGCAAAAGGTTTTTGTGGATAAAGGAACACACGATCTTGCAAAACCCGGACAAACGGATAATGTTGAAGAAAAAGAGCAATTGATTGTAACTGATCCGACAGGTGACCGTTACTGCCTCGACTGCCCGCACCCGGAGTTGTTATCTCCAACCCCCACGCCCTAATCAACTTATTACTTATAACTTATGACTGCAGGTAATGGACTACCAGTTATTAGTTTTGATTTTTGCAAAAGACAATCCTAAGATTAAGGCAAAAATTATTTGGCCTTGTTCAACTGTCAAGAAGAAATGGTCAAACATCCCTACGATAACAATTGAAACCAAGATGAACAAAACGCTTTTGTAAAAAGTTCGTAGTTCGTAGTTCGTAGTTCGTAGTTTTTTAAAAATCGAACGGAAAGCCAAGATAAAAATAGCAGGAAAAATAAAGAAGCCAAACAATCCAAGCGATAATAGTGCCAAGACAAATATATTATGCGGCGGTTGAAAATTTATTGGAGAAATAGTTTTAATAAGAGGCGCTTGATTTATAAAAAAATTATTTAACCCGATTCCAAAATATGGATTATCGGATAATATTTTTAGAGACTGTGCGAGCAATTCTTCTCTAAAATCAATCCCCCGCAATAAAAATTGCACGATACCCCAATTTCCGAACCACCCAAACACCCCCAATATTCCTAACCCCCCTAAAGTCCCTGATGCCGCGCCTAGTATTACCATGCGCGTCCGCACCGTCACCTTCCTTAAAAAGTAATATAAGAAAAAAAAGACGGCGAGAAAAATGGAAATTCTTGAGAAGGTTAATAGCAACCCCACCGAACAAAATAGAGCGGAGACGACAAGAAATATTTTCCACCTCCGACTCTTTTCATATGAAAGGCTAAGAACAGTGAAAATAATGGCTGCAAGAAGAAAAAAAGCCAAAACGTTAGGATGGGGGAAAGCGCCATATGCCCTTAAAATTTGGTGATTAAGATTTACTGTTGAAATGCCAATTGTCGAGCTGTTGAAAGTGCGCTCGCCCAAAAAATACCACAGACCGCCTACTGATGACTGATTGATAAACTGCCAAATTGCAAGAACTGAGGCAATAATTGCCGATAGCGATAGAGTGCGAACAAAACCCGGGACATATTCTTTCTTAAAAACCCTTGAAACTAACAACCCAAACAGCCCAAACTCCCCTAATTTTATTAGCCCAAAAATATGTGCAGTCGGGGATTTCGACAAAAATATATTCAAAATTAAATCAAGGATAAAAAGTGACAAAAATATTTTTGTCATTCCGGGCAGGGCCCGGACAGATATAATTCGAGCGGAAAGTAAAATCCATCCAACGACTAGAATATCAAGAAGATAAAGGGTTGGAGATAAATAATCTATCCGAACCCCGCCTACATATGAAAAATTGGGCCAAAAGTGCAATCCAACCTGAAAAGGCAAGAAAAAAATGAGCAGGAAGAATATAGTTTTTTGAATTCTTCCGAACATTTGGGGTTACTTTTTCTTTATGACAAGTATCCGGTCTCTTTCTTCTCCCTCAGATTCTGTCACAACGTCTCCGCCTTCTGATAAATACATATGAATGACGCGTCTTTCCCAGGGTTTTAAGCCGCGGACGGTTTTTTCATTTCCTGTTTCAATCACTTCATCATGAAGTCTTGTCGCCAAGTCTCGAAGATACTCCTCGCGTGCTTCACGATATCCGCCTACTTCAATTATCAAGCGCTTGAATTCTCCCGTTTTTTTGGCAACGATGAGTGAAAGAATGAGTTCGAGCGAGGAGAGTGTATTACCGTGCTTGCCTATTAGAAGCGCGTTCTCATCAGTATCTATGTGGACATTAAATGAACCCTCGTTTTCTGAGACTTCAACAGAACCCGTCGTCCCGATTTTATCAAGAAGCGCTTCTGTCTCTTCTCTAATTAATTTTATTATTTCTTCCATGTAATTTTAATTTTTTGAAATATGGAGCGGCGGAGCCTGCTCCTACCAAAAGATATTGCTGGAGTATACCAAAAACGCTGAACGTATTCCAGTAGAGTGAGAGGCCGAGGGGAAGAGAGAATGAGAAGAATCCTATCATTGCAGGAAAAATAAATAGCGACTGCTTTTGAAAAGCGGCCTGAAAATCGTCTTCTTTTTTTTCGGTTGTTTTGGCAATGGCCATTTCTGTCTCAATTACTACCTCGGGCATCATCATTTTTGACAAGACAAATTGAAGAACTCCTGTCAAGATGGGAACAAGTATTATATAAGGATGCGCGGCAAACAATTTTGAAGGGGAGGCGGCAAGGGACAAGCCAAACATGGTTGTATCCCAAACTCTTTGAAGCTTTAAAAAGTCAAAATATAAAACTTTATTGATGGAGCCAAGCGCTTTTATCGTATGAATGTTAACCGCAACAGTTAAGACGTGGTAAAGCCCCCAAATAAGGGGAAGCTGTATTACTAGGGGTAGACATCCTGCTGCCGGATTTACGCCGTGTTCTTTATAGAGCTTCATGATCTCTTCCTGCTGGCGTTTATTATCTCCTTTGTGTTTTTCTTTTATTGCCGCGAGGTGTGGCGCAACTTTCTGCATTTTGTAGGCGCTTTTTATCTGGGTTGCTGTGAAAGGGTAGAGAATAAATCTTATGGCACAAGTTAACGTAATTATTGCTAGCCCGAAAGCAAAGGGAACGCCAAGCGTTGCGAACAATTTATAAAACGCAACCAAAAGGTTGATTGTAGGGTTTGTAAATACGACGTTAAAAATTTCAAACATGACTTTTGTCATCCCCGCGAAAGCGGGGATCTAGATAAATATAGCTTATTTTACTCTGGTTCCCTGGTCAAGCCAGGGACGGTGTCTAATGCTTTTTTCACTTCTTCTGCTAAATTTGAACTTTCGGCCGCTTGTTTTTTGGCGTAAAATATTAAACTCATCGGCGTGCTTGTTTCTATTTCTTTCCGAATAGCTTCAAGAATTACTCTTTTTATTCTGTTGCGAACGACTGCGCGCTTATCAACCTTTTTTGAAACAACAACCGCAACTTTTAACCCTTCATCATTTTTATCGTAGCGAACTGAAAATGATGGAAAATTCGAACTCTGCCTCGGCAGCCTATTCTTAAACGAAAACCTGTTCTTCTTAGCAAACATAGTTAGTTTGTTAGTTGGTTCATCGTTAGTTCGAAATTATCTACGATGAACTACGAACGAATAACGAACTAACTAAATTCGTTTCCTGCCTTTCGCCCTTCTTCTTTTAATAACCAGCTTTCCCGTGTGCGTTTTGACCCGGCCCAAAAACCCGTGCTTTCTTTTGTGTCTTAGTTTGCTGCTTTTCTTAAGTAACTCCGGCATAAGATGTAATGATACCAAAAAACGCACTCGCGCACAAGCAGATCAATCTTCGAAATATTTGATATTTGTAGTATTGCTTGCCCTGAGTCTTGTCGAAGGGGTAGTATTTGTAGTATTCTTAAACCATGGTTCGAGTAGCAATCAATGGATATGGACGTATTGGGAGAGTAGCGCATCGCGTCATTTTGTTATCGCACAATGACGAAATTGAAGCCGTTGCCATCAACGCCGGTTCCTCAACTGACATAACCGGCTGGATGTATCTTTTAAAATACGACACGACCTATGGAATTTTGCCGAATACCGAGCTTTCTGTAAAAAAGGCAGAGGAGGTTTCATTACCGTTCCAATCTCAAACTCCCTGCATCGGCGCAATTGTAATCAATGGCCGCGAGATTCCTATTTTTTCAGGCCGCGAACCCGAAAAACTTCCCTGGAAAGATCTCAAAGTCGACGTTGTAATTGAATCAACAGGCGCGTTCACAACAGAGGAAGGTCTGCAAAAACATATTACTGCCGGCGCAAAGTCTGCAATTTTATCAGCTCCATACAAAGATGAGGCAACCGGTTCGGTTTATGTTCTTGGCGTAAATCTCGACCAGGTAGGCGGGCAAAAAATCGAACCCATCATAAGCAACGCTTCTTGCACAACCAATTGTATTACTCCTATTGCTCATGTGATCGAAAAAACATTCGGGATTGAAAAAGCCATGATGACAACAATTCATGGGTATACATCGGATCAAAGACTTCAAGACGGAGGTCACAAAGACTATCGCCGGGCGCGCGCTGCTGCTGAAAATATAATTCCGACATCAACCGGTGCGACAAAAGCAGCGGCAAAAGCAATTCCAGCGCTTCAGGGAATATTTGACGGCTTGGCAATCCGCGTCCCTGTCCCAACCGGCTCGCTCTCAGACTTTACATTCTTGGTAAAACGCCCAACAACCGTTGAGGAAGTCAATGCGGCATTCGAACAAGCATCAAAACTACCACAATTCGAAGGAATTCTTGAGGTGACGCGTGAGCCGATTGTTTCATCTGATATAATTGGCAACTATCATTCGGCAATTGCGGATCTTTCACTCACCCAAGTTGTCGGAGGCAATATGGTAAAAGTAATCGCCTGGTACGATAACGAATTTGGATATTCTAATAGATTGATCGAAGAAGCAATAATCCTCGGAAAGCAGGTGTCAACTCCTCAAGCATGAACGAACCGACTGAAATCCCGAACGTCCGAATAATTACAGTTTCCGGCCGCATTGCTTCAGGTTCAACAACTCTCGCAAAACACTTGGCCAAAAAACTCGGATGGAAGAATATTGAAGGAGGGGAAATCTTTTGGGAAGCGGTGCGGGAAAAACTTGGTCTTGAGCCGAAAGAGACTAATCTAAGACCAGATCAGGAAGACATTCTTTTTGATGAAAAGCTTAAAAAAACTCTTGCAGAGGACAAAAATATAGTTCTTGAAACAAAACTCGCAGCTTTTAATGCGCAAGGGGTGGATGGCATTTTTAAAATTTTGGTTCTTTGCGAACATGATGAAGAAGACCAACCGCAAATCAGAATCGATCGTCTGATAAACCGTGAAGGAATTACAGTCGATAAGGCAAAAGAGGAGGTTATAGACCGCGAGAAAAATGACCTTGAAAAATGGAGAAAGCTTTATGCCAAGGGCAACCGAAATTGGACTTATTGGGATAAGAAATATTACGACCTCGTAATTAATACTTACGACAAAAGCGCTGAGGAAACCTTTCAGGTCGCTCTTGACGCCCTTAAATTAAAACCCTGAGATGTTTTCGACGTGTTCGATTTTTTGAATGCGGTCGTCCGGCGACAAAAATACCCCGACAGCATCAATTCTCATAAAGTCCGGAAGACGCAGGTGGAGGAGTTTGTAAAATTCTGCGGTTTTGACAAGATTTTTTACTTTCCAAGGAGCAATTGATTCAAAGGGATCTCCAAATGAGTTTGATTTCCTGGATTTTACTTCGACGAACACGAGAGTATCATCTCTTGGGGTGAGCTTTGTCGAACCCTGAACCGCGATAATATCAATTTCCGTATATCCTTTCCTAAAATTCCTCTCAATTATTTTGTATCCCTTCTTTTTCAAATAATCGACCGCAATATCCTCCCCCAAAACCGCAACCGGATTTACAATTCTCATTCTTCAAGGGCGGCGATGCCGGGAAGGGTGTTACCTGAGAGGAATTCTAGCATTGCGCCGCCGCCCGTTGAGACAAAGTCGAACTTTTCCAAGAGATTTAAAGTTCGCAAGTAGGCAAGCGTATCTCCTCCGCCAACCACTTTATAAGCATTTTGTCGAACAATAAAATGTGCAAGCTCCCTTGTTCCCCTCTCCGTGTCCGAGTTTTGAGTTTTGAGTTTTGAGTTTTGAGTTGGAGGCGTGATAACGCCGACCGGACCGTTCCAGACGATGGTTTCGGCGAGGCCAAGAATTTGGCAGAAATTTTCAACAGATTTTGAATCTATATCGCGGCCGCCTTCTGCCGGTTCGGAAACAAGGACCGCCGATTTTCTCCCAGCAATTTTTTCGTGTTGAACTTTTATAAGTACGCGATCCTGCTCTGCGATTTCTCCACCAACCAGAACATAGTCGGCAACATGATGCATCTTTTCAACCAGGGGCAGTTTTGTCTCAATTTTTGCCCCTCCAATAAGAACAGCGAGTGGCCTTTTTGGATTTTGCAAAATCTGAGATAAAACTTTTATTTCTTTTTGTAGATGTAAACCTGCATAGGATGGCAAAAATTTTGTAACTCCGACAATACTTGCATGTTCCCGATGACTGACGGCGAACGCGTCATTAACATAAATATCTCCGAGCAGAGCAAGTTCCCGGGAAAACTCTGGATCATTTTCCTCTTCTCCAGGAAAAAACCGAATGTTTTCGATGAGGTTAATTTTATCCGTAATTTTCCAACCTTTTAACTTTCCTATCGTAACGGGTTCGGGCTCGCCTTTTAGTTTGCTTCCGAACCATCGAGCAATTGGTTCAAGCGTGAATTTTTTATCTTCCCCCTCAGGCCGACCAAGATGGCCAATTATATTAATGTCAGCACTTTTTTCAAGCAGAAATTTTACAGTTGACAAACTCGCGGCAAGCCGCGTATCATCAATGATCGAACCGTTTTCAATATCAACATCACAATCAATCCTAAGTAAAACCGTCTTGCCTGAAAGCTCGTGAAGCGAATCAACAGTCCGAAGTTTACCCATTACCTTTTTTATACAGGAATAACTTTATTTTTTCAAATAAAGTTAGTTTATAGACTACGGTCCACAGTCCACAGCCGGAGCGGCTGTAGTCGGTAGTCTGTAGACTGTTAGCCCTATTGTGTAGGGGAAGGCGAGATTGAAGGCGCTGAGGCGCAGGAAACCGAATTTTCCGTTCCTTTTATAAAATAGCGGTCCATCCCGGCACAATATTTCTTCACCACATCGGCCGGTGCAATCGCGGCTGAGGGCGTGCCCGTTTTTTCAATCATCATTGACATTAATTTATTCCACATGGGCGCAGCACCAGTAATTCCTGAGGCCAAAGCTTGATTCAT
>JBGOVI010000007.1:0-21015 GCA_041478035.1 Patescibacteria group bacterium | reverse complement strand
TTCCTATTAAAAAAGCCCAAAAAGCAATTGTCGCAGGATCATATTTATCCATTAGTTTTCTCCCAACTATTGTTGTCCCAAGACTTCCAAACATGGCGATTACAAACATCATATTCCCAAAAAAAGATAAATTAGACGCAAGACTAACCCCTTGCTTCAGAAGCGGACTTAAAAGAATAATAAGAACCCCGATAAGGCCAATATTTGCACCGATCACTATTTTCCTGTTAATTTTTTCGCGCAAAAAAATAAATGAACCAAAAATTATAAAAATGGGTGCTGCGGAAGCAATAATCCCCGCATTAATGCTTGGTGCGTTTTGCAAACCGATGAAAAAGAACGAAATGTTAAAAGTTATGCCAAGAAGTGCCATAAGAATGAGTTTTTTAAGATCTTGCCTCTCAATCCTCAGGTTTTTAACGGCAAAAGGGAAGAGCAAAATTGTGGCAAAGAAGAATCTCAGAAAAGCCAAGGTGAAGGGGCCGATATCGCGAAGCGCCCATTTAAATATTGGAGGGGCCGCGCCCCAAATGATGTTGGCGATGATTAAGGCAATAACGGCTGTTCGGAACTTATTTGATAGCATTAGGCAGATCGTCAAGCTTGACTGTTTTTTGTTCGCCGGTCTTCATGTTTTTAATTGTCGCCGAATTTTCTGCCGCCTCTTTTGGCCCAATGATAATAGCGTAGAGGATTCCCTTTTGATCAGCATATTTCAACTGCTTATCCATTTTTGCATCATCAAGATATAGCTCGGTGTTAATCCCGCTTTCGCGGAGCGTTTTTGCCGCATCTATTGCTTGCTGTCCAAGTTCCATTGAGAATACGGTCACTAAAACTTTTGTTTTCGTGACTTCGGGAATTAACCCTTTTTCTTTTAAAACTTCAATTGTTCTATCAAAACCTAATCCAAATCCGACTGCGGGCATGTCCTGCCCTATGAATGTGCCGATCATCTTATCCCACCTTCCGCCGCTGCATAAAGACCCTGCCGAACCCTCGGCGATTGTTTCAAAAATGATTCCCGTGTAATAGTCGAGTCCACGTGCCAAGGTTGGTTCGTATTTAACTTTTGAAGTATCTTTTCCCATCCACTTTAATGCGTCAATTATATTCTGAAGATTTTGGGTGATGGGTTTGGCTTGAAGGGTAAACAATGCCTGTTTTGCTTCATCCGAACTCATTCCTTTGTCTACCATTTCTGCAAGAACTTCACTTTCTCCAATTTTTTCGAGTTTATCAATTGAGCCAACTATTTTTTTATCAAGATTTTCAAAATTGGTTCTATCGTTTATCTTAATTGTAACGTCGAGACCAAGAGCTGCGTAGATATCTAATACCAGGGCCAAAATTTCAGCGTCGGCAACAAAAGATTCCATACCTACAATATCTGCATCACACTGGACAAATTCACGATATCTTCCTTTTTGAGTATTTTCTCCCCTCCAAACGGGCTGAATTTGGTATCGTTTAAAAGGCTTTGGAAGATCCTGATATTGCGCCATGACTCGAGCGAGTGGAACTGTTTGATCATATCTCAACGCAACACGATCTCCGCCTTTTGTCTCAAGCTCATAAATCAACTTTTCTTCCTCTCCATATTTCCCTTTCAAAATGTCGGCGAACTCAAGAGCCGGCGTTTCAAGCGGCTCAAAGCCATAGGACTCAAATACCGATTTTAGTTTATCGATTACATACTGCCGCTTTCTGGCTTCAGCCGGCAAAAAATCCCTAAAGCCCTTAAGTGTTCTTGGTTCTACTTTCATAGATTTGATTTTATCACGAACAGTGCCCGATGCTCAAGGAAGCGAAGATTACTCGGTTTTGGCGAGGATTTTGTGGGCGCGGCGTTTTCTCACCGTTCGATGCTTATAGTTATCAGACAACACGCTTACATTCCCATCAATTTCAAGAATGGCAAGGTTAACCTCGGAAATTTTTTCAACGCCGTGTTCTCGCACAACCGCCTCGAGTTCTTCATCTGAGATTTGAGCCTTGTTCATATTGTCCCTAATTACTTTTCCATCATAGACTAGCATCAAGGGATGTCCCTGGAGAAGGCCGGTCAAAGTCTTTGATTTAAAAAAGAGTAGGCCAAAAATATAATTAACAGCAAAAAGGGTAACGGCTGCGACGAGGCCGCCGAGAAGTGTGGAGTCCTGGCCAATCATGGCCGACTGAACTGCATTTGAGATCAGCAAAATAAAGACGAGGTCTGTGATTGAAAGCTGGGCGATTTCGCGCTTTCCAAAAAGCCTTATTCCAAGCACCATCAATACGTAGACTGCCAGTGTCCTGATGATAATTGATAAGTCCATAATATTATTATAGCTATCCTATCGAATTTTGACTAGCGCCACTTTCTGCTCTTCGGGCTGCGCGATGTACTGCCATTCTGCCTGGTGCCTTTTTCCTGCGTTTGCTCGGTCCGGGTGGGCCGACTTCTCCCTGCTCAGAGAGACTATTAGCTCGATTACGGGCCGATTCTCCCTCCGTTGGTTTATTTTCAGCAGGCTGAGGAGAGGGTTGTTTAGGCGCGGTTTCGAAAGTAGTCACAACATACTGCTGATGCTGTCTTTGAGCTTCTGCCTGTTTTTCTGGTGGAATGAGTGGTTCTTTGGGTTTTATCCCAAGCTGTTCAAAGATTCCTGGAATTCGGGTTTCCTCATGTTGTGCGTTTGAGGCGGAACTTGCGGCGTATTCCGCAGGCTTCATGATAGCTTCGTGCCCCCCGTACACTCCTTGAAGTTCTTGAATTGTTTGTTCACGAGCGTCAGGGGCTTGCGGAGGGGTTTCCGCACTTTTTGGACTCCCCCCGCCCAGTTCGCTTATAGCTTCGCGAGCCACGGCTTCTCCCTGCTTTTTTACCTCTTTCAACAAATTATCAGGCGTTCCTGATAGATTTTGGAAAATACCTAAAAGTGCCATTAATTAAAGTTTATAGGTTTTTTTGATAAGGTTCAACCTTCTTTGTTACAAATGCGAAGATAAAGAAGAAAAAAAGTTAGGTCTTGTTTTCAGAGCCTATTTTTTGTATTATAACGTATCTAATGAGAAGCTATAGATTGGTTTTATTATTGAAGCCGGATTTAAAAAAAGAGCCCAAAGATAAACTCTTTGACGAAATTAAAAAATGGCTCGGAGAAATAAAAAACGACAAAGTTGATTCGCTTGGCGAGAAAAAACTTGCTTATCCAATAAAACGGGAGAGAAGGGGAGAATACGCGGTAATGAATTTTGAGGCAGAAACGATTGATACGGAATTAAATAAGAAATTGTTGATAAAAGATGAGGTACTAAGACACCTGCTCGTTAGGCAATAGATTATAGATTAAATATTATAGATTATATAAAGAACGAAATATTCTAACACCATATAATCTACAATCTATTATATATAATATATAGCTTAAGGTATGGCGAGAAGTTTAAATAAAGTTGAGTTGATAGGAAATTTGACGCGGGATCCAGAACTTAGATATACGCCGCAAGGGACGCCTGTATGTTCTTTTGGCCTTGCGACCAACCGTTCATGGACTACGGATTCCGGTGAGAAAAAAGAAGAGGCTGAGTTTCATAGAATTATCGCGTGGAATAAACTTGGGGAGCTCTGTTCGCAGCTTTTGACAAAAGGGCGCAAGGTTTACGTTGAAGGAAGACTTGCAAATAGAAGTTGGACAGGACAGGACGGCGCACAACGGAATATAACGGAAATAATTATCAATGATATGATAATTCTTGATTCAAGAAGGGAAGGGGCGCCAGACTCTGGGCAAGCCGTCCCTCTTCACAGCGAGGCGAACGAGCCGAAGGAAGCAACTGGGGAATATCCGGCCGAGGATCCGGCGGAGCCTGCGCTTGAAACAAAGTCTGAGCCAAAATCCAAGAAACAAACTAAGGTTGAGTCGGAAGAAGTGAATCCGGATGATATACCATTCTAAAAAAGTATAAAGTATTAAGTATGAAAAAATCGGAAAAGAAGACAACGACAAGAAGAAGGAGACGAGATGAGCCGGTCGGTGAGTGTTTTTTTTGCAAAGAGAAAAAAGTTCCTGATTTTTTAGAATATGAGATACTCGCGCGCTTTACATCCGAGCGCGGAAAGATAATCGCCAGGAGTAGAAGCGGTGCTTGCGCAAAACACCAAAGAAAATTAACAGGTGAAGTAAAACGCGCCAGATATCTTGCACTTCTCCCGTATGTAGTTCGTCCCGAATAGCCTAATATCTAGTTACTAGTATCTAATATCTAGATCTGCTATTATTTAATCTCATGAAGAAGTTTGTTACACTTCGCATTTTTCAGGTCGCCATTATAATTTTCCTCTCGGCCTTCATTGGCTATTTCCTTGGAACAAATAGAGTAAGTCTTGCGTGGAAAAATTACACCCCCATTGTTTCAATCATCAACAAAAATCCCCCCACGGGCCAGGCCCTCGACATGAAACTTTTTTATGACGTTTTAGACAGAGTTAATCAAGGGTATTATGATAGAAGCAAAATTGACTCAGGCAAGCTGCTCCAAGGGGCAATAAACGGCATGCTTTTGTCCCTTGGTGATCCATACACGTCTTTTTTCCCGCCAAAACAAAACTCAGAATTTAAGACTCAGCTTGCGGGAGAATTTTCAGGCATTGGGGCCGAGCTATCATTATCTGCCGAGAATAAAATTATCGTAGTTGCCCCCCTTGATGATTCTCCAGCTCAAAAGGCCGGGATTCGCGCCGGAGATTTGGTTTTAAAAGTTGACGGTGAAGACACTAGCGGATGGACGGTTGCTGCGGCAGTGGAGAAAATAAGAGGACCAAAAGGAACGGCAGTTGAATTGTCGATTCTTCACGAAAAGGGGAAGAACCCGGCTAATATCAGAATTGTCCGCGACACGATTATTATCAAAAGCGTGACGGGGTGGGTTAAAAATTTCTCGTGTGATAAAAATGAATGTTCGGAAAGTTCAAACGGAAAACAAATAGCATACATAAGACTTTCGCAGTTTGGGGATAAGACAAATGATGAGTGGATTGCGACTGTTGCATCGATTAATGGAAAATTAACGAACAAGCCCTTCGACGGTGCTCAGGGTAAAAAAGCAGCGGGCATTATTCTTGATCTTCGTAACAACCCCGGCGGGTATTTAAATGATGCAGTGTTTATTGCTTCTGAATTTTTGAATAGCGGCGTCGTGGTACTTCAAGAGGATGCTTCAAAACAGCAAGAGGCGTTATCCGTTTCGCGCCGCGGGACTTTACTGAACGAACCTCTAATAGTACTAATAAATAAAGGTTCGGCTTCGGCCAGCGAGATTGTTTCAGGCGCATTGCGGGATCACAACCGGGCAAAATTACTCGGCGAGACTTCATTTGGAAAAGGGACAGTTCAACAGGCAGTTGACCTTGACGGAGGAGCATCAGTCCATGTCTCAGTCGCAAAATGGCTGACTCCGAACGGAACGTGGGTTAATAAAAAAGGTTTGGAACCAGACATAAAAGTCACATACGATGCATCTGCGAGTTCAAAACTTGTCTCACGCGGCCTCGACAACCAACTCCAAGCCGCAATTAAGGAACTACTGAAGTGAAACCGCTCATAGACTACGGTCTACGGTCTACAGTCTACAGTCTACAGTCTACAGTCTACTGCAGTAGTCGGTAGTCTGTAGACTATTAGCCTTAAGTTTTGGTACAATTCATTCTATGAAGATTCATAATACGCTGTCGCGGTCGATTGAAGAATTTGAGCCTATAAATCCGCCCCACGTTGGGGTTTATAGTTGTGGACCAACGGTTTATGACTATACCCACATAGGACATCTCAGAAAATATATAAACGACGACATTCTCGTTCGGGCCTTGCGTGTAAACAACTACGACGTCAAGCACGTCATGAATATTACTGACGTGGGACATTTAAGTTCGGACGCGGATACAGGCGAGGACAAACTCGAAACGGGCGCTAAAAAACTCGGGAAAGACGTTTTGGAAGTGGCCCGAATGTTTGAGGACGATTTCTGGAAATCCCTAAAGTACGTAAACGTCAATAAACCCGATGTCTCACCCCGAGCAACAGAGCATATAGAAGATCAGGTAGCATTAATCGAACAACTCGTCGACAAAGGTTTTACTTACCAAACAGACCAGGCAATATATTTTGAGGTCTCAAAATTTAAGGATTACACAAAACTCTCAGGGCAGAATCTTGATGAAAAAATTACAGGCGCACGAGACGAAGTCGTGATCGATAATCAAAAAAGAAACCCCGCCGACTTTGCGCTTTGGTTTTTCACCCGTGGTCGGTTTGAAAATCACAGTTTGCGGTGGGAATCTCCTTGGGGTGAAGGATTCCCCGGCTGGCACATTGAATGTTCGGCAATGTCTATGAAATATTTGGGTTTAAGTTTTGATATTCACACTGGCGGAATTGATCATATAGCGGTACACCACACTAATGAAATCGCGCAAAGTGAGGCAGCCACGGGAAAAAAGTTCGTAAATTACTGGATTCACTCGGCACACTTGATGGTTGACGGTGAAAAAATGTCAAAGTCGCTCGGGAATTTTTATAGAATAGGCGATTTGGTAAAAAAAGGCTTCACCTCTATGTCTTTTCGATATCTCACTTTTCAAACGCACTACAGATCTGAAATGAATTTCACCTGGGAATCGCTTGCGGGTGCGCAAGAGGCTTTAAATGGAATATATGAACAAGCTTCTGAGTTTGACGAAGTGCATAAGCACGCGGACATAGAGTTTGAACGGGATTTTTTAGACGCGGCGGGGCAAGATTTAAATATGCCAAAGGCATTATCGGTTCTTTTTGAACTGCTTCGATCAGACCTTCCGAAGCCTGTAAAAGCAGCAACGCTTTTTAAAATGGATGAGGTTTTGGGTTTGAAAATAAAAGAAAATTCAAAACTCCTAAATGATATTCCACAGAATATTCTGAAGATGGTAGAGGAGCGCGAAACTCTACGCCGCCAAAAAAAATTCATGCAAGCAGACCACATGCGTAACAAAATTGAAAAGATGGGATATATTGTTAAGGATGAGGATAAAGAGACAAAAGTACTCCGCAAGCTTTAGGGGGTTGGTGATGCACTTTCGGCTCCGGCTTCGAGAGCTTTTTTGAGACCGCTTGATAGTGCGAGGCCCGGGAAATGGATAACTCTTGTAGCATTAATCTGATCTTTACTGGTTTTGTCAAAAAATCCAACAACAATTACTCGTTCGCCAGTCTTTATTTTCGAGAAACCCGACTTTAATGTTTCCCCGGCATCATATAGCGTGGTTTTGGTTGACGTTTCGATATTTACATCTACCTTTTTTCCGTCGTCTGCTGCAATAGTCAGTGAGAAGTCCTTTGCTGATTTTGCGGTAACAACGCCTTCAATATTTTGCGGAATATTTGACGCGGGCGTTACAAAGCGAGCCAGAAGCCTCTCTGTTTGCTTATTGAAAAGTCCCACAACAGAAAGCACATCTGCCGATTTGATATCTGAAATTCCGTACGACGTTGTGCTTGCACCGTCGAATTTGGTCAATTCGTCTATGTCAACAATTATTTGCAAATTACGGCCGTTCAGAAGCGTTATTTGAGAATTTGATGCGGATTTAACTTTTCCAATGACTCCTTTTTTATCAACAAGCTTGAGCTCGGCAACACGAGACGCCACGAGATCTTTTATTTTCTCGATTTGAGTATCTTGGGGCGTTGGAGAAGGGGTAGGGGAGACGGCCGCGGCATATCCAATCCGGAGTGAATTTCCGGATATATTAGTTATAAAAGTTATAATTATTATAAATATTACAATACGTATACTTTTCATCTTTTTAAAACTCCTCTGTTGAGAATGTTACGGTACGACTGTCTTTCTCTTCACTTCCGTCAGGCGCAATTGACCTTATAACAATTATATTTGCTCCGGCATCAATCGTAATACTAACCGCAAATTTTCCATCTGATGTCGGGTGGACAACCTTGTCTTCCTGGTTTGTCGAAACAACTATTATGTCTCCTGCGTGGGTTCTGCCCTTCACTTGTAAAAGTCTTCGATCTACAAGCGCTTCATCTTGCGGTTCGTCAATGGTTAAATAATTAGGAGATTTAGTGGGACTTGCTGAATTTTGGCTCCCAGCGTTCTTATTAGACTGGTTAGGTATGGTTTTTGTCTGTTGATAAAGAAAGAAAATTAAAGTTGTAACGATAAGACCGATCGCCACGGCCACAAAAACAATTATAAGTCTCTCACGCATAGATTCGTTCCATATGATAGATTAAAAATGAGTTCTTGTCAAGGAAGGGGTGTACATGGTAGGATAGTTCGACTATAGATTATAGATTAGATATTATAGATTATATTTGCAAAAGATCATATAATCTGTAATCTACAATATATAATATGTAGCTTAAAATATGGAGATTGCGATTGTCGGAACAAAAAGTCTGAGAATAAAATCAAAAAATACTTCTTTTATTGTAAACCCCGAGAAAAAGATAGATGACCCAGTTGTTATTTTGACTGAAAAGCCTGAAAGCTACCAATCGTTTTCAGATCGCCTGGTGATTGACGGCCCCGGTGATTATGAGACCGCGGGCGTGAGCATTAAGGGAGAGAGAGTAGATTTGGGAGTTTCATATCAGTTCCTGGATGAAGGACAAAAGCTAGTGGTTTTATCAAATGCTGAGGCGGCCAAATCAATAGACATGGAGGACGCAACCGCCGTGGCTGTATTTTTAGATGGGGCAGCGCGCGAAAGCCTATCGCAAATAACTTGTGACATTGTTGTTGCAATAGGGCCCGAGGAGAGTCTGCCGCAAGACAAATCAAATGTCAAAAATGCAGACAAGGTCAACCTTAAAAGGGCAGAAGAATATAAGGGATTTATCGTTCATCTTTCGAAATAGTTAGTTAGTTATTAGTTCGTAGTTAGCTAGTAAAAACGACGAACAACGAACCAACTAACCAATAACTAACTTATGGCAATTACCAGGATTCCACCTAACAGTCAAGAAGCAGAACAGGCAGTGCTCGGAGCACTTCTTATAGATCACGAGGCGGCAAATACGATAAGCTCACTCGTTCACCCCGAATATTTCTATGACGGCAACAATAAAATTATTTTTGAGACGATGCTTGCATTATATGAGGAACGAAAGCCTATCGATCTCCTGACTTTGACGCACGCCCTCAAGAAAAGAAAGCAATATGAAGCCATCGGAAGCTCTACCTATTTAACGACCCTAACCAACGCCGTCCCAACGGCTGCCAATATTGAGCACTACGCCGAAATCCTACGCGAAACTTACGTCAGAAGGACGTTAGTCAGAATCGCGGCAAATATGACCGATATGTCTTTTGGAGATCAAGCGGCAGACGAACTTTTAGATAAAATGGAGCAGTCTATTTTCAGCCTTTCTCGGGAGAGCGTTAACCAGGATTTTATCCATGTAAGAGACGCACTTACTGAGAGCTTTGACAAGCTTGACGAGCTCCACAGAAAACAATCGGCATACCGTGGAATTGAAACAGGGTTTGTAGATTTGGATATTATCTTATCCGGCCTTCAAGATTCAAATTTGATAGTTTTGGCGGCGCGCCCGGGGCAGGGGAAGACTGCTTTTGTCGTTAATGTTGCACAGCACGTCGCAGCAAATTTAAAAATACCTGTCGGTGTTTTCTCTCTTGAAATGAGTCAAGAAGAGCTTGTCGACCGCCTATTGATAAGCCAAGCCAATATTGACGCGTGGAAATTAAAGACGGGAAAGTTATCAGAAGACGATTTTGAAAAACTTTCAGCCGCTATGGGAGAACTGGCCGAAGCGCCGATTTATATCGACGATACGCCGGGAATTTCAATTACCGAGATGCGTTCCAAAGCGCGCCGCCTACAACTTGAGCACGGTTGCAAGCTCTTAATTGTTGACTATATACAGCTTATCAACCCTGGCCGCCGTTTAGAAAACCGCGTCCAGGAGGTTTCTTTTATCTCACAGTCCTTGAAGAACCTGGCTCGCGAACTTAAAATTCCAGTGTTGGCCGTTTCCCAGCTTTCGCGGGCCGTTGAACACAGAGGCGAGCGCAAGCCGCAGCTTGCTGATCTTCGTGAGTCGGGTGCAATTGAGCAGGATGCAGACGTCGTTGTTTTTCTTTATACCAAAGAGGAGGAGTTTACACCGCAAAGAATTGTTAAAGTCTTAATCGCAAAACACCGAAATGGCCCTACAGGTGAGCGCGAGCTTCTTTTCCGCGGCGACCGCATCAAATTCTTCAACGTCGAGCAAACCCAAACCGAAACAACCGCAAACTAAAGTGGACCATGGGAGAATCGGACTCCCGTATCCGCAATGTTCACCCCGTTAGATACCTGTGGACCTACCGGGAATTGAACCCGGACCTCTGCAATGCGAATGCAGTGTTGTACCGTTCAACCATAGGCCCGTACCATCTAACGGGGCGAGTGCGGCGCACTACCACCATGCTAATGGCCCGCGAGTTTCAATTATTATACTAAATTAGACAGAGGTGATGAAGGTTTCGACTCTTTGTTCTAATTCCTCAACTGTGCCGTTGTTTTCGATCACGATATCGGCCAAGTCAAGGCAGGTTTGGACTTGCTGTTTGTAAACGCCTGACTGTGCAAGTTCCATGTCGTCAAGTGCTTTGAATTCTTCCCACCCTGATACGCCTTCGACATTTATCGGTCGGTGGATAAAGAAATCGAACCTTTTTTCTTGAGGTGCGGTTAAACCAATAATTTTGGCCCCGAAATGGTTTCTGAGAAAATTTACTTCTTGCGGATTTCTAATGCTGTCTATTACGACGCGTTCGGGATTTTCATGGTCTATGAGTTCTGCAGTCCGTTTGGCCAAAATATCAGCACCTAGGGTTTCCCTGAGTTCGTTTGAAACCTTGTTTAGTGTCTCGCGAGTCACCAGAAGCCCGCGTGCCAGAATTTCTTCGCGAATTCTATCTGAAAGAGAATAGGGGGAAAATCCTCTATTTTTGAGATACACAACTATTGTACTTTTGCCTGCAGCGATAGGCCCCACGAGGCCAACTACAATTCTTGCCATCTGGATATTGTATAATACAGTAATCCCTAGGGCAAGTGCTGGAATGGTATACAGGCTAGTCTCAAAAACTAGTGGGGGCAACTCCATGAGGGTTCGACTCCCTCCTTGCCCACTAAAACCCCAACTTCTCCGATAACCAATTGTATTTTGAGGCTGTTTATTATATACTGTCATGATATGACAATTCAAGAAATTTACGATTTGGCGATTCAAATGGGTACCCGCGCAGATCCGCGAGGAGAAGCGGGAGTTAAGAAGTTATTAGCAAAGAGAAAAAAAGAGTTTGCAGAGCTTCCCGAAAAGAAAAAAAAGTATTTTGACCCCGAATCGCTTACCAACCCATATTCTGACTCAAGAATTCTGTTTGGAGACCCTAAAAAACAAGTCAAAAAAGTTATGGCAGGTATTGATGCGGACGTTGCAGATGTTTTGCTTTTCGATCGTCTCAGAGAAAAAGGTTCAAATATTGACCTTCTAATTTCACACCATCCGTCAGGACATGCATTAGCAGCTCTACACGAGGTTATGGATGTTCAGGTAGATATGTTTTTTGACGCGGGTGTTCCAGTAAATATTGCGGATTCGTTATTTCAAGAAAGAATGAGCGCCGTACAGCGCAGAGTAGGGCCCCTAAACCACTCCCAGGCAGTTGATGCGGCAAGGCTTCTTGACGCACCGCTCTTAGCACTGCACACAATTTGGGATAATCTTGGGGATCATTTTATGAAAAATTATATTTCCCAAAAGACGTTTGATACTGTAGGCGGGCTTCTTGATCACATAAATGAGATTCCCGAATTTATAGAAGCAATAAAAGGCAAATCGGGTCCGACAATTATTTCCGGCAGCGAAAAAAGCCGGGCAGGGAAGGTTATAGTCAGCTTTACCGGAGGCACAAACCCTTCAAAAGAATTATATGCCGAACTTGCAAAAGCCGGGGTTGGAACGCTCGTTGAGATGCACGTTCCTGAGGATGCACTTGAAGAAATCAAAAAGCTTCGCATGAACGTTATAGACTGCGGACACATGGCGGCAGATTCAATTGGCGCAAACATATTCTTGGACCAGCTTGAAAAAAAAGGAATTGCTGTCATCCCATGCTCCGGATTGATAAGAGTCAAGAGAATTAAAAAATAGTATGATTTCGGTTAATGACCTGAGGGCGGGAACTACATTTGAGGAGGATGGAAATATCTTTAAGGTGTTGTCGTTTGAACACATTAAGATGGGTAGGGGATCTGCCAATATTAAAGTAAAAGTAATAAACCTTCGGAGCGGTTCGACAACTGAAAAAGGCTTTACGAATGGCGCAAGTGTTCAGGATATCACGCTTGATAAGCGCGATTACCAGTTCCTCTACAAGGATTCTGAAAATGCGTACTTTATGGATCCGCGGTCATTTGAACAAAAAGCCGTCCCGCTTGCAAATCTTGAGGGTGCAAATTTTCTAAAAGAAGGGGAGACTGTTTCATTACAATTTTACAACGATGAGGCGCTCGATCTAATTCTTCCTCCCAAAATTACGTTAAAGGTTGCTGATACTGACCCCGGGGTAAAGGGTAATTCGGCGTCAAATGTCTACAAAGACGCAACGCTTGAGAACGGAATTACTACGCGTGTTCCGCTTTTTATAAACATCGGAGATTCAATTGTTGTCGATACTCGCGACGCAAGTTATACTAAAAGAGCCTGAGGCCTCGACAAATGAAAAAAATCTTCCAAAAAGTATTTCAGAATCAAATCCTTGAGCTTTTGGTTTCGCCTCAGTATCTTGCTTTTGCTTTGTCGGTCTTTTTCTCCCAGGTTGCGTTTAATATGTTGACCGTCGTTCTAATCTTTTTAATTTTCTATCTCACATCATCAAACTTTGCCGTAGCCTTGCTTCTCTTTACCATTTTAATTCCTCAGATAACTCTAAGTTTCTTGGGTGGGGTAGTGGCAGATCAAGGAAATAAGAAAATGATCTTAATTTTCGGCAATTTCTTGCGGGCTTTGGCTCTCATCGTACTTTTCTTTAATTGGCATTCCCGCCTTCTTATTTATATTGTGGCATTTTTAATTTCAAGCATCACTCAATTTTATGTTCCGGCAGAAGCCCCTCTTATTCCAACTCTAGTTGCGCGTGACAAACTGGTAGCTGCAAACTCAATTTTTGGCATTAGTCTTTTTGGTTCTATTCTCATTGGTTATGTTGCGGCCGGACCATTTGTCTCGATTCTCGGCCGTTCAAACGTTTTCTTGCTCCTTTCAGGAATCTTTGTCCTCGCTGGTTCTTTTGCGGCTTTTATTACACAAAAGAGGCTAAAAGTAATTGATGAGGTGTCCCAGATCAAAAAATCAATTGGAGAAGAATTTAGAAATAGTCTTTCGCTTCTTGCCAAAACAAGGAGAGTTGCCGATGCATTCTTCCTTTTAATTTTTTCCCAGGTTATAATTTTTATTTTGGCGACATTAATTCCCGGATATGCAAAAAGCGTTCTTCAGGTTCCGGCTGAGGACATATCACTCATTCTTTTTGCCCCGGCGGCCCTCGGGATGGTTATTACGGCATTACTTATGGGAAGCATTGCCTCGCGTTTTGCAAGCGTCAAGCTTACCAGCATGGGAATATATATTTCAGGAGCAGTACTCATACTTCTTCCGTTTACTTCGAGAATATTGTCGCGCGGAATAATAACCAGTGCTTCAGATTTCGTTTTGATATTAGCAGTCGCGGCAGGAGCTGCAAATGCGCTCATCTTTATCCCAAGCCAGGCAGCGATTCAGGAAATAATCCCTGAGGATTTCAGGTCTAAAATTTACGGCCTTCTCTTTGCTCTTATCGGTTTATTTTCCCTTCTGCCTATTATAATTGCCGGTGGAGTTGCGGATCTTGCGGGAGTTGGTACGGTCCTTGCATCGCTTGGCGTGCTAATCATTATTCTTGGAATAATCCGCGATCGTTTTTTATTCATCATTCCGAAGGTCTTTAAAAAATAAAGTTATGACAATACTGATTTATATCCTGGCGATTTTTTTATGTTTATTTCTTCTTTACATCCTGTCCAAATCAGATTTTGTTCTTCTTCGTCAAAACATTTCTTTATCAGAAATCTTTGACGCTTTATTCATAATCTTTATCTGTGCTTTTCTTGTGGGACGTGCCTTTAATATGATTGATAGACTCGAATCTAATCTGCTTAGTATTCTTCGTTTTTTCCACATTTTCAAATACCCCGGAATATCGCTTTTGGGATTATTTTTAGGGGGAGGCGCAAGTCTTTACTTGATTTTCATGAAGAAGAAAGGCGCAGGTCGAATTTCCGATATTGTTTCAATATCCTTTTTTCCTCTGTTTGCAGTTAATCTTTTTTTTGAGAAATACCCTCCCGCGCTTTTTTTCCTGCCGTATATCTTGTTTTTTATCTCGATTTTGTTTTTTATTTTTCTCCTTACTTCCCACAATAAATATACGCTTCGCGATGGCAGCATCTCATTGATTTTTATATTACTACTTGTGCTTACGACTTTTGTTTTTGAATATTTCTCCCGAGCAACGACTGTCTTTTTGTCTCTCTCTTTTTTGCAGATAGTTAGTCTTGTGGCCACACCTTGCTCTCTTTTCGCACTTGCCGTAAACCAGCGGAAGAAAAATTCATAAAATGAACGAGCCCCGAATTATTTTCGAAGACGAGGATATGTTAATAATAGATAAACCTGCAGGGATGGTAGTAAATAAAGCCGACACGACGAAGAATATGATGACGGTGCAGGACTGGATACAGAGAAAATTTCGAATTTCTAATGGGGGTTCGGAGTTTGAGAAACGGGGAGGCATTGTTCACAGACTTGATAAGGAAACTTCGGGAATTC
Source organism: Patescibacteria group bacterium (assembly GCA_041478035.1). GTDB lineage: Bacteria > Patescibacteriota > Microgenomatia > Levybacterales > GWA1-39-11 > GWA1-39-11. Next base: position 6,094 of record JBGOVI010000007.1, on the reverse strand, counting down.
TTGTAATTGCAAAAAACGAACAAGCATTTGCAAATCTTCAAGAGCAGTTTAAATCTCGAAATGTTAAGAAAACTTATATTACGCTGGTCCACGGAGAATTAAAACCCGAAGTAGGGGAGATTAACGTTCCAATTGGTAGGCTTCCGTGGAACAGGACAAGATTCGGAGTGCTTGCAGATGGAAGAGAAGCGAGTAGTAAGTATAAAGTATTAGGTATTAAGTATTTAGTATTGGACAAAGTTCGCGAACCGCTCTCATTGGTTGAAGTCTATCCGCAAACCGGGCGGACGCACCAAATCCGCGTTCACATGAGACACGTGGGGCATCCTATATTTGCTGACGAACTTTATGCCGGGCGCAAAGTCTCAAAACGCGACCGAAAACTCCTTCCCCACCATTTCTTGCACGCAAGTAAAATCGCGTTCGACCATCCAAGGACAGGTGAAAAAGTAGAATTCGAATCAAAACTCCTCCCCGACCTCCAGGAATTCCTCCAAGGCTTGCCCTGAGCACTTCGACTCGCTCAGTGTAAACCTGTCGAAGGGCCTATAATATTTGACAGTCCTTCCTTTTTTTGATATAATCCAGCCATGCATTAAGGATAAATCTTGGCCTTAACTTGGCGTAAAGCATGCCAAAACAAGGCCTTTTTCGTCTTTAGTCATTTTTCTTTCCCGACGGTAGTTTCCGTTCGGGATCCCATATGGCAACGACCATCGGGAGCACTTTGACAATTTGTTTGCGGAATATAAACCATAGTAGGTACCGCACTGCGTACCAGCCTTGCCGGCAGGCGGGTCAATTTTGGTATTCGGTGTGGTATCTAATGTGGTAAAAAAAAGTAGTTTCTCAAGGAGGAAACAAGTGGACGCTCTAAAGGAACTTGCCTATCCAGGCAATTTCGCCACCCGCCACCCAGAGCTTCACGGCAAGGTAGCTTATCTTCTTCACGAGGAGGAAGTTTACTTCACAGCCATGAAGCATGGGCCTTCGACGATTAACTGGGCGGAGCAGATAATTCAAGCAATCTGCGAGGTTGAGGGTATCGACTGGAGGACACACAGCTTCTACGACGTTCAAACGGTCTGGGGTTTTCCAGCTTCCCACAGGAGGCTCGAGGACTTCTGTATTGATCGTCTAGTCGTAGAAGACAAGGGATACCCCTTCGTTCAGGCATGGCACAATGTCGCTCAGTCGAAAGGCTGGAATGGCATGTCCCATGTTCAAGACGACGTTCAGGACGCAGTTCCCGCATGGGTGATTGAGGCCTTCCAAGGTTTCATTCTCAAGGGTCAAATCGAAGGTTCACTTTAGTCTGGGGTCAAGGCTGACTTGATCACCGTTCAGTCGCATTGCGACAAGGAGAAACTAATGTACGTCTACGAGCCGATGGCAGGCGAAAACATAACAGAAACAGCCACGAAGATGGTTGTACTGCAGATTAGCCGTGGAGAGGTCATCACAGCTAAGTTCAATGACATTGAGCTAACGGCAGAACGTAGTACGACGGAGGACTCCATTGTGGAGTACTACCACAAAGAAATGGATCGTCTCCACCAGGAGTACATCAGCTCCCCGAAGTACGCTCAGGATCAGCGAGAACGCGAAGAAAGCCAACGTCGCCAGCAACTCACGCTTGAAGGCGCACTTTCGGTTTCACCCGAGAAGATGACGATAGGCAACGAAGAAGCCTACAAGCTAGACGTTGAAGCCAACACCGACGCAATGGGTCGCGCCATCATCGAGTTCGCCGAAAGGTGGGCACGCCTCATGGAGGGTCGTATGTCCAACGGGGACACTCTAGAAGGTTGTGCTGATGAAGCTTCTTACATTGCCGACAATGAAGGCATAACGGGAGCCATGTACGGCGTCGCTGTCGGATTTCTGGCACACTGCTGGATTCACGGAGAGGATCTTCGTCGCTGGCACAACCTGAAGACCCAACTGGGAGATGAAGGCGAACGAGCCAACAAAAGCGGTGGCGTTCTGAACCCTGCCATCCTACACATAGGTTAATAGACCTCCCGCAAACAAGCACATCTGTGCAAGAAACTACGCCTCATTACGCGTAGCCCGAAAGGGAAACCCCTAGACCAGTTAAAGGTCTTCGAACAAAATTGTGTCATGCATTTATGCATTGCGCAACGGCGTTCGTTGATTTTTGGTATAGGGGTTTTTTTCTGCTTGCCCTGAGGTATTCGAAGGGGCAAAATCCCCAGGTGTCCTATCTGATCCACCTGGGGGGTGGATTCGTAGCTACACCTAGGGAGAGTGTTGTTAAATTTAGCGGATATTGTTATTATTACAGTGTATGAAAAATATTTCTCGAAACATTAATATCGCAGAAGAAAAAAGGTGGAGGAGAATCTATAAGAGAGGAGAGCGGACGGCTCGCAACTTTCGAATTACCTCAGAAGACGATATAGACCGTGTCCTTCGAATCCGGACTTCCGGAGAATCTTCAGACTTTCCTTGACAGCCTCGGATAGGTTTAGCTAAACTAAACTATGCCTGTAAGACTTGCAAAATCGGAACCTTCCCGATACATTAAAATTTTCATTATTGTTGTTGTGTGTGCGGCTTTTCTTTCTATTGCTTATAAAGCATTTATTTTGATAAAGAACAGCTCTTTTAAGCACGAAACTTATAATCTTCTACTTTTAGATCAGAATGCATACATTGTTCATATTGACTCAGCGACCAAAACTCTTGTCACGTCAAAACTCAAAGATTCACCCAAAAACCTTGTTAACAAAAACAGAATAGAGCAGTCGGCGGTAGTCGGAATTTTAGTCGATGCGTCTATTGTAGATGTGAGCTCCGGATTTAATGTTTCATCCTCAAGTTTTATGGATACAGGTACTGCCGCAAATTTTATTTTTTCGCAAGCAAAGTTTCATTTTAATAATATTAATGAATTTGATATTTTGAAAATTTTTCTTTTGTCAAAATTAATTTCCGCTGATAATCGGCACGAGGAGAAGGGTATTCTTGCCGATTTGGCAGACCGGAAAGTATTAAATGAGAAGAAGAGTATCGATGTAATAAACGCGACAGGAGTGAACGGTCTTGGTAGTCAAATGGCAAACGCATTAAAGGCTGTTGGATACAACGTGGTAGAGCTTGAAACGGGAGAAGGGCAAAAATCAAAAATTAGCTCTCAGGATGATGGTTCGGATTCGGTTCAGAGACTCAAAGACGTGCTGCGCATTCCTTTTGAAAAAACGCGCGAGCAGGGTATAGCAGACATCACGCTCGTTTTAGGATCGGAGATCCTAAAATATTGATTATAAGATTGTTGATTGTTGATTATTAAAACACAAAATAATCTATAATATATAATCAATAATCAATAAATATGTTCATCTATTACCTTTTGATAATCTTTGCGATTTCTCTTCTGTGGGCGGTTTCCTCCGCGCGGAAAAAGTTCAAAAAAAAATCATTGCCTCGCGCTAAAGTTTTATTCGGAAGATAATATTCTTATCGATCTTCCCCTGTTGAAGTCGTGGCGAGCGGGACGTGGACAAATGAAGGCTGATTTTTAAATCGCACCGCTTTTTTTGTTTCCCTAATAAAAACCGTGACAGAATTTTCTTCTGTTGCTTTGATGCAAGCAGAATATTCATTCCCCCCATTAATAAACGGAATCATTCTCATCCCAATATTGTCGGGGAGCATGCCAATAAACGTTTTATCGGGCATCTGAACGAAAATCTTCGATCGCTTAACGACTAAAAGTACTCCCTCTCCAGGCTCTAGCAATGTAAGAGTTTTTTTATCTGCAATATTTTTGAGATCAACAGTTCTTGTTTTGCCAGCTTCTTCAATAAAAACATCTTGAATTGAAGTAATCACGCCTTCATTTGCGTCTTGCTTTTTGAAACTCCTGCGAGATAAAGTCTCAAGCCTTTTTAAATTTTTAAGTGCTATTGGGTTGGTTTTATCTTTTAGAATTACATCCTGATAGTATTCTTTAGCCTTTCTGTATTTACCCATCCTCATGAGAGAATAGGCGGTGCGATTTAGAGTATCAATGTCTTGCGGATTCTCCTCAAGGAGTTTTAAATTCTCGCGATACGCATCCTCCCATTTATTTCCGAGAGCGTATTTGATTGCTGCGTCACGGGATGGAGGGTTGGTTGTCATTTTATAGTTGAAAACAAGGAATAATGTTAGCCCAAAATATTGGAAATGTCAAGGCGGAAAGGATATAATATACTTTAAGAGGACCGCGAGTATCACAAGGAAATTTTACTTTCGAGTCCCCGTGGTACGCTTGATACATTTGATACCCGTGATACTCTTAACCTATGTCTGGGCATTCCAAGTGGTCTACAATCAAAAGGCAAAAAGGGGTAGCTGACGCACGCCGTGGACAGATGTTCACCAAGCTTTCAAATGCTATAACTATTGCCGTAAAGCAGGGCGGGGAAGCCTCTCCTGAGAGTAATTTTAAACTGCGTCTTACCATTGACCGTGCAAGAGCGGCGAATATGCCCAAAGACAATATCGAACGCGCGATCAAACGAGCCTCCGGTAAACAAGATGTGGCACTTGAAGAACTATTGTATGAAGGTTTTGGACCGGGAGGAGTAGCGCTAATGGTTACGGCGGTTACCGATAACAAACAAAGGACAGTATCGACCATCAAAAATGTACTTGAAAAAAACGGGGGAGTACTCGCTTCACAGGGAGCCGTGTCGTATTTGTTCGCCAAGCGCGGTGTATTAAATATAGACAGGAATGATCTAAGTTCAGACGAAGTCTTAAACCGAGGGGTCAACGCAGGTGTCGAAGATATGGAAGAAGATAATAATAACGTTTTTTTCTATACTAATCCCTCGTGGCTGCAGCAAACAAAGGAGAAATTAGAGGAGCAGGGTATTCATGTAACGGGCGCCGAACTTATGTTTGTTCCAACGACTTATGTTAAACAAAACGAAGAGGCAAGTAAGAAAATCATTGTATTAGTTGAAAAACTGGAAGAACTGGATGATGTCCTGGAAGTTGTGACCAACGCAGATCCAACTCTTAATGAATAAAATTTTTGAACTTCTCTCAAAAAGGCAGCTTTTTGTTTTAAGCGTTTTGCTTTTATCGCTAGGTTTATTTCTTACTGAATTTATATCGGGTACCTACCTTTTACTTTCTTCTTTAGTGTTGAGTGTGGTAGCATCTATATTGCTCTATGCGGTGACTTCTGAAGACCTTTCTGTTAAATTTTCCTATCCGATATTTATACTTCCCTTCTTCTATACGCTTTCTTTTGCGCTTTTTTATCCACTGATTCCGGCGCGTCTTCTGACAAGAATTGCCGTGACCTCTATCTATGCATTCGGTCTTTATTCGCTCTTTCTCACTCAAAATATATTCGTTGTGTCGGCTGTGAGAACCATTAACTTATTGCGCTCGGCGCGCATTGTATCCTTTGTATTGACGATTATTGTTCTTTTTTTACTGATGAATGTAATTTTTTCAGAAAGACTCCCATTCTATGTCACGTCAGTTGCCATATTTGTTGTTTCATATCTTCTGGCTTATCAATCTCTGTGGACATATAAAGTGAGTAGAGAAGCCTCACGCGAGATATTACTTGCATCTTTCTTGATTTCATTCTCGATCGCCGAGCTTTCTCTTGTATTAAATCTTTGGCCAATTAATGCCGCGATTTATTCTATTTTTATAACGGGCATTTTTTATTCTTATTCCGGCCTTGCTCATGCTTGGAGTGAGAAAAGGCTATTCAGAAACGTCCTTTGGGAGTACGTGTGGGTAGGCTTCCTGGCAGTTATTATTTTAATTTTCTTCTCGCGGTGGGGACTCTAAAATAACATTCAACATTATAAACTTTTTTTATAGAAAAAATTCATTACAAAGGGCGGAGTAGTGGCCTCAGAATTGACAGTTTGGATTGATAATCCAATTAAAATTGATGATGAGGTTTGATATAGCTAAATATCCTATAATTATTCCTACATTAAGATTGTAACATTTGTGGATAAGTTTTACTCACTTCGTGCCTAGCCTCAACTATTTTCACCAGCCTCGATTTAGCTTCGGTTTTTATCCCCCCGAGTAGAGCCGACTTTTC
>JBGOVI010000064.1:0-4181 GCA_041478035.1 Patescibacteria group bacterium | reverse complement strand
TCTTTTCAATTTCTTTCAAAATCATTGCAAGTTTCACTATGTTGGCGTTCAAACCATACACAAAGTTAGAAATAGGTGCATTCAATGTCGAGAGAAGTTTGGCAATAAGAATTTCCTTTGATGGTAATGTCGAAAGTTTCGTTATCATTGCTTCGTCTATTAGCGAACCTTCAAAAAAGCCGAATTTTATTTTTGGCAGACCGTATTTTTTAACAAATGCCGCTAAGACTTTTACTGTTTTTATTGGATCTTCGTACGAGAACAGGGTTGCATACGGACCTTGGAGTTTTTCTTTGGCGTCGATATTTTTATTTTGCAAAGCAAGATTCATGAGGGTATTTTTAATAATCGAAATCTCCGATTCATTCTCCCTGAGGCCGTTTCTCGCTTCTTCAAGCTGGCGGTGTGTCAAACCTGCGTAGTCTACAAAAAACATAGCGGTCGCGCGGTCCACTTTTTCCTTAACTTCATCTAATTTTTGTACGTTTTTCTGTGATGGCATAAAAAAAGCACTTCCTAAGAAGTGCCCTCAAATTGGCTCCTCGGCAAGATTTATTCTTTCGAACTTGCTGTCTTAGGAATAAGGTAGTTTAGCAAAATTAAAAAATAAAATCAATGACTAAACTTCTTCGGCTTTCCAACCATCGCTTTCTCTTTGAACGAAAACGCCTAGAACCGGGACTTTATTTTCAATGAGGTTTCGCACAAAGTCGACAGAGGCCTTGATATCTTGCTTGTGTTGCTCATCCTCAACGGGGTTTCCCGAGCATTCTTGGTGGCTATCAACTACTATTCCTTTTGAATGGTGCTTCTCGACGGAAACGAGAAGCTTGAATTTTAAATTTTCGATGAACTTTGGTTCGGGATTATTGGCAATCAAACCAACGATTCCTGCTTCCGTAATTGTGTCTGCGAATTTTGCTCCGAATTTTTCCCGGCCGAACGCGGCGACAGGTTCTTGGATTCTCCCGTCCATGCATCCGACAACCGTAAAAAAAGTTTCACTTGCGGCTGACATTTTAGCTATTATATATTTTTGATCGCGAACTTTCCACTGGAATTCCTGATCAAACCCGCAAGTTCCATCTCGGATAAAATTATCGAGAGTTTTGCGGCTTTAATATTCGTTTCTTTTCCAATTTCGTCAATCGTCCTCTCCTCATTTTCGAGCAAAGTTAGTATTTGTTTCTCATCTTTTGTAAGTCTTAAACTTTGCTCGCCCCGCGAAGCCTTGGCGAAGTGGGGCCTCTTCACGTTGAGTTCTTCAAGAATATCGCTTGCCGAACTTACCAGGACCGCGCCTTGTTTTAATAACTTTGATGTCCCATCCGACATCCTTGAAGTGATTGGCCCGGGGACTGCGAACACCGTCTTCCCCTGCTTTATTGCATGTTCGGCGGTAATTAGCGAACCTGAATCCTCGGCTGCTTCCGTAATTAAGACTGACGAGCTTATACCTGCAATTATTCGATTTCTTGCAGGGAATGTTCCGGGAGAAGCCGGCATTCCGAGAGGATATTCGGAAATTATTAAACCTCCCGAATCTAAAATTTCCTCATACAATTTCTCATTTTCTCTTGGATACGGACAATCCACTCCGCATCCGAGAACCGCAATAGTCAAACCATGATTATCAATTGCCGCTTTGTGCGCCACACCATCTACTCCCAGCGCCATTCCGGAGGCAATAACAAAACCCGCGGAACAAAGTTCGTCAACTAAATTACTTGTGACCTGTGACCCATAACTAGTTATTTTCCGCGCGCCTACAACACCAATTACACTTTGAGATCCTGAATCAAGTTCAGGACTGCTGTAAACCAGCAGCTTTTTATTACCCTTGATAAACAACCCGATTGGCGGAGCATCAATTTCTGAGAGTCGAACAGGATAATATTTATCGCCGAACGGAACAAATTCCACTTTTGTTTTCCGTAGTTTTTCTAAATATTCGGCGACGTCGAACGTTTTCTTAAAAGAATCAAACCTTGCAAAGCCAATTTCTGCGATGCCCACTTGTTTAAAATCTTGTGCATTGCCATTCCACGCGTGCTTAGCGCTTCTAAAAATCGCGAGCAGCTTTTGAAATCTCTTTGGACCTATTGGAGAGAGCGCGAACGAAAGGTAAATGACATCTTCCATTATCTTACGGGGACCAGGACGAAATTTTTCTCAAGAAAATCTTTAGACAAACCCGCTTCTTCTACCAATTGTCTTGCGATCTCGACCTCACGTTCCCAAACTTGTTCTCTTTGTGCACTCGTCACTTCCTTAGTCTTAAGGTAAGGTTCCAGAGGTATAATCTCATTTAATGCCGTATTGTGTGCAAAATACCCAATTGCGACAGCAGCAGCTTCAGAATCATGGGCGTGTGTAACGAGATTGCTAATCATAGTAAGAATTTTGTCACGCTTGAGATCAGGAGCTAATGTTTCGTCTCCCAAAATACCATCTACTTGCACTTTCGTGCCTTCTATTCGTGATTCAAGTCTCCAATTAGAAGTCCCCTCAGGGCTCCGTATCGGCTGCCTAGTCGCGAGTGATAGGTTTATCATCATTTTTGTTGTTGGCAAAACTTCTTGTTGTGCTTCTGACATATCCTATTTTTACCACAAAATTATTTTTTGTTCAAACTATATTATTGACAGGTCCTTGTCCAAGTGAAATACTTGAGAGGTGGAAGAAAATCAAAATCCGAACAATAATTTTGTTAGCCGTTTGCCCAAATCCCTGACAACGGTAACAACTTTCTCCAAACTCATCGCCCTATTTCTTTTCATCCTCCTCCCCTTCGCCGGATTTTTTGTGGGAATGAGGTATCAGGAAAAATTAGGTGGAGCAAGTTTTGAAAAATCAAAAACCGCTTGCACTATGGAAGCAAAAATCTGCCCTGATGGTTCGAGTGTTGGACGAACCGGCCCAAAGTGCGAATTCTCCCCCTGCCCCACTTCCAAACCTTCCTCAGCCCCAACTTGTATTCTCAGGCCGGCGTGTCTCGATGCGACACCGCGATGCATGATTGCAGAACCTGCCGCCGGCTGGTGCCCTTGACATAAGTTAGAGAGTGTGTATAATTAGTGTGTACTTATAGTGAGCGAAGTCGAACTATGCAAATGCAAAGAATAAATATTACATTACCCCAAGATGTCTTAAGACAGCTTAGGATGAGAATTCCGGAGGGGAAACGAAGTGAATTTATAGCAACCGCAATCGCGTCTAATCTTGGGGATAAGAAAGAGAAATTAAGACAGCTTAAAAGAAGTCTAGAAATTAATCGGGATTTTTATAATAAGGTTAGAAAAGAAATTGAGGAAGACTTTAAATATGCAGACGCAGAAATCATTGATAAACTACCCTAAGCGAGGGGAAATCTTTGTCGCTGATTTAAATCCGGGCTTCGGACGCGAACTTCACAAGAAACGGCCGGTTTTAATAATTTCACGAAATTCAACTAATCGGCAGCTTTTACACGTTGTAACGGTACCTATAAGTTCACAAGTTCCAAGGCTGGTAGGCTCTGATATGATACTTATAGGCACCTCAGAGGGGCTAACAAAAAAATCCGTTATACTTCCAATATACATAAGAGGTATTGATAAAGACAGGTTGATTAAAAAAGTCGGCTCGCTTTCAAAATCAAAACTTCAAGAAGTTGAAGACGCGTTGAAATTGATACTCGATATTGCCTAGTTCACTTTTTCTCAAAATAATCCTGCAAAATTTTCTTTGCTATTGGGCCGGCGACGCTTGACCCTTCTCCGCCGTTTTCGACGAGAACTGTGACTGCAATTTCCGGTTTATTAAACGGCGCAAATACTGTTATCCATGCATCCGGTTTTTGATCGCCGCCAACTTCAGCCGTTCCCGTTTTACACGCAAGTTTTATTCGAACCATATCAGCCGAATCGGAAGCCGATCGAAAGTAATCCGAGTCGTCAACTTTTAACTTTGCATTTTTAACTTTAAACTGAAATAATGGCCACGCTACCCCCCCGGTATCACATGCTTCCACCATTCCTTCCCGAACAAGATCAATATTTTTCTTGTCGATGAATTTCTGATTTATGATTTCTGATGTATGATTTATGATTAAATGGGGTTTATACAACGTCCCTCCGTTTGCAAAAACAGAAGTCATCATATTAATTTGCAAAGGCGTTGCGAGCAAATATCCTTGCCCT
>JBGOVI010000071.1:0-3778 GCA_041478035.1 Patescibacteria group bacterium | reverse complement strand
TTCGTCAACATTCCGAGTCTTGATAACTGGGTGATTATGGCGCCAAGGCGAGCGAAGAGGCCTGACATTGAAACCAAACGCAAAACACACTCCTGTCCTTTTTGCGTAGGCAATGAGAAGCACGACCCGTCTGTTTTCAGAATTGGAGGAGAGGACGACGATCAAAAGTGGTCTGTTCGTGTTGTAAAAAATAAATTTCCATTTGCGCCGATTCATGAGGTTATAATCCACACGCCTGATCACAAACACAGCATTTCTGAGATTTCTGTTGAGCACGTAAAGCTCGTAATTGAAACCTTTGTCAGCCGTTTCAATACTCACTTAAAGTCCGGAACAGTTTGCATTTTTTCAAACTCAGGACACGACGCCGGAGAATCAATTAACCACACACATTCCCAGCTTGCGGTTGTTCCACATGATATCCCAATTGTTGTCCCTTCGCTTGAAGAATTTTTAGACTATCGCGGAGAGTCATTGACTGTTAAGGATCTTAAGCTTGTTTGCCCGCCGTATTCTCAGTGGCCTGATGAGGTTTGGATAGTACCGTCCGAGCGGGGTAAATTGTTCGGTGAAATTACTTATGGGGAGATGGAGAATTTGGCGTATGTTTTGCGCCGCCTGGTTTACATATTTGAAGCGCGCCACGGCGAGGATTTTCCCTACAACTTCTATATTTATCCTCGGCGCGACTGGTACCTTAGAATCATGCCACGCGCCAAAATTCCCGGCGGTTTTGAAATCGCAACAGGAATTTTTGTAAACACACAAGATCCAAAAGACACGATGGAATTCATCAAGAAACATTTTTTTGAAGAAGAACGCGAAAAAATCAAGCTTTCAAAAGCGGACTACAGAAGGGGCGTGTAAGTTAAACTCGATTTGTCCCGCGATTGATTATTGGAACTTTTTTAATTAAATTATCATAAAGAATATCAAGTACTTGTGTTTCGTTTCGAATCTCCACTGAGTTTATCTCAGTAAAACTACTTGTTTGCAATCCACCCTGCGTCATGTCGCCTTCAATAGTATGTTCTCGAGGTCTGAAACCATCGATGATTTCAATTCTCCGCTGTACAAACTTCTTCCCATTCTCTAAATATGTGGTTGATGTGATAAATCTATACTCAACCATTCCCTGCTTTACTATCTCTCCTGGAAGGGGCGAGAAATAATCAGAGGAAGTTTTTCCTGCCTCGATTAAAAGAGTTGTGCGTTTTTCATCTGACGTAAAGGAAACTTGCCCGTCTGTGCCGGGTCCCTTGTTGGTAACGAGATGGCGCTCGTTCGCAGCCTTGAAAAGCTCGTCAAATGTGCCCGCGAAGTCTCGTCGGGCCACTTCTAGTTCTGGATTGTATGAAGAGGAAGCCTCGGAGGAAAATGGACTTACAGGTTTAATTTTTACATCATCGCTCATAGGAACTACCCCGATGCCCGAATCATAGGTGGGATTTTGATGACGGGGATTACTCAGACTGAGGCCAATAACGGCAAGAGTTACTCCCAGAGTGCCAAGCCCTATGCGATTGACAAGTCTTGCTCGGGCTCTTTTCTCTCTAGATTGCGACTCCAAAACCGGCCCATTTGATGATGCTTCCAGTGTTCTGGTCATAATTTTGTATTAACTGCATTTTATCACAAAAAATACGTCCACAAAATTATACTTGGAGGCGAATGGCCGGGCTCATCGTGGATTTTAAGGTCACGGAGCTTATTTTGGCGGTTCCGATTGATGAGAGAACTGATTGAATATTTTCAGAAAGCTTGTCGTCTTCAAACGAAAGTTTGCCAACGCTCATATGGATGATAGGCGCTGCGGATTCGGTTTTGTAAGAAACTTGACCGGCAGATAGTCGTTCGATAACCTCCTGGGGTTTGTCGGAAATTGTTCCCGCTTTTGGGTTGGGCATGAGGCCGCGGGGCCCCAGAATTTTTGCAACTTTAGCAAGCTTTGGCATCATGTCAGGGGTCGCAACCAAAACGTCAAAATCAATTTTTCCTTGTTCGACTTGCGCAATTAATGCGTCGTCTGCCACTTTGATTCTAATCTTTTTTCCTGTTCCGTGGGGTAGAGCAACCTGTCCCGAAATTCCCTTTTCCTTGGTGTTGATGTGGAGCTCAACAGTCTCGTCAAAATTGCTTTTCTTAAATTTTCGCAAAAGTTCGATACCGTTCTTGACAGGATAGTTTGTCTTTTTGGCAACGACGGAACTATTTGCCGTATGTCGCCTAGAACGGATCCGTGCTTCTGCTTTGCGAGCCTTATTTCCCCGGGCTTCTTTTGCTTTGTCCTCAGTAGTTTCAGTTTGCTCCGCACTAGAATCGGTGCCGGGTGAAGCTGCAGTTTTTCCTTCAAGTTCAGCCGCGACTTCCTCTTCAGTGATGCCAACAGTATTTATTCTCTGGCCACCACCAAGACCAACGCCTTTAACCTGCGCTCGCTTTTGCTCGCGCTTTTTCTTTTGCTCCTCTAATTGTTCTTTTTCTGCTGTCTCGTCTCCGACGATTTTTATTTTAACTTTTCCCATGTTTGTTTATGTATTTTGTAATACGTATTAAGTATTAAGTATGAATACATGATACATACTACATTCTACATACTACTATTCCGTTTGAATGCCCATGCTGCGGGCAACACCCTTTACTATCTTTGCTGCTTGGTCGACGTCTTTTGTATTGAGATCGTCCATTTTGATTTCCGCAATCTGTGCGGCCTGCGCGTTCGACAATTTTCCTGCAGCCTCACGCCCAGGTTTTCCCGAGCCTTTTTCAAGACTCAAAGTCTTTTTAATAAGCTCGGCAATCGGCGGCTTCTTTACAATAAAGGAAAACGTTCGATCTTCATACACGGTTATTACAACCGGCAAAACAGTGCCTTTTTGATCGGCGGTTTTGTCATTAAACGCCTTGACAAAATCCATGATAGGTAAACCATGGGGACCCAAAGCCGTCCCAACAGGAGGAGCAGGCGTCGCCTCGCCCCCTTTTACGTTTAGTTTTATTAATGTTTTTATCTTTTTTGCCATAATTTTGTTAGTTAGTTATTGGTTCATCGTTCATCGTTTACGAACTAACTACTAACGAACTAACAAATAACTTTTTAGATTTTCGATACTTGAAGAAAATCTAATTCCACCGGTGTTTCCCGGCCGAAAATCGATACCAATACTTTGACTTTGCCTTTTTCCTCATCAATTGATTCTACTGACCCAAGAAAGTCTGAGAATGGGCCGTCTGTAATTTTCACTGCCTCGCCCTGTGAAAAAGCAGACTTGAAGACCGGCGTCTTCATCTCAGTAAATTTGAGGATCGCTTCAACTTCATCGTCGCGAACAGGTGTCGGTTTATTTAAAGTTCCGACAAATGATGTTACGCCGGGCGTAGTTCTGACCAAAAGCCAGGCCTCATCATCCAAGATCATCTTAACAAAAATGTATCCTGCAAAAATTTTCTCTTTTACGGTCTCTTTTTTGCCCCCCCTGACCTTAACTATCTCTTTTGTAGGCACTAAAACATCAAGAACCCGCTCTTTGAAGCCCATGGCATCGACCCTCTGCATAAGAGTTTTTGCCACCTTATTCTCGTGCCCGGAGTAGGTGTGTACAATAAACCATCTTGCCTTATTTTCTGTTTGTGGTTCCATATTTTAGCGAACTAACAGTCCGAGTAGGTTAGTGAATCCGTAGTCGGCGATCCCTAGATAGATCCCAACAAGCAAACTTATTAGTATTACAACCGTTGTTAACCTCAAGACATCAGAACTTCCCGGCCACGTAACTTT